>NZ_JBRCWE010000036.1:0-20362 GCF_053497555.1 Raineya sp.
TATCAAATTTTTCAAAACCATAGTGAAGCCTATTTCCATTCCATTATCTTTATTGCTCTCAAATTGTGTGGTTATTACATTGAAAGTGAAGTGAGCGTTGCAACAGGCAGAATTGATGCCGTTCTTACCTACGAAAACAGAATTTATCTCTTTGAGTTCAAACTTGACCAAAATGCCTCTATCGCCCTTGAACAAATCCAAAACAAAGATTATTTCAAAAAATACCTCCACGCAGGCAAAGAATTGTACCTTGTAGGTATCAATTTCAGCAGTGCAAAAAAGGAAATTGAAGAGTGTATCGTTGAAAAAATTTGAGGTAACACTGAAATAATGTTACCTCTGAATTGGTTAAAAAGCAGGTTGTTCGGGCTTATTTTGTAAAATATCTTCAATTTTTTGCATAACTTCTTCGTTTAAAATATTTTGAGCCACTTCAATCGCTTTCAAATTTTCTTGCAACTGACTTGCTTTGGAAGCTCCTAAAATTGCCGTACTCACAAAATGAGGCTTTATTACCCAAGCGATTGCCAAAGTAGGCATAGCTACCCCCAATTCGCTGGCAAGTGCTGAAAGTTTTTTTACTTTTTCAATGCGTTCGGCAACTAATTCCCTATTTTTGAGCCATTCCATACCTTCCATTCCCAAGCGAGTATCCGCAGGAAAGCCATCATTATACTTACCTGTAAGAATTCCTGAAGCTAAAGGCGACCAAATCGTAGTACCCAAACCAATGTTTTTGTAAAGTTGAGCATATTCTACTTCTACTCGGTGGCGATGAAACATATTGTATTGAGGTTGCTCCATTGTAGGCGGAATAAGATTGTACTGCCTTGCAATGCCATAAGCCTCCTGAATTTCTTGTGCCGACCACTCGGAAGTCCCCCAATACAAAACTTTTCCCTGACGAATAAGGTCATTCATTGCCCAAACGGTTTCTTCAATAGGCGTATTTTTATCAGGTCTGTGGCAAAAATATAAATCCAAATATTCTACCTGCAAGCGTTTGAGAGCGGCGTGGCAAGCCTCAAAAACGTGTTTTCGGCTCAATCCTGTTTGATTAGGCAACTTTCCGCCTGCTCCAAAAAAAACTTTACTAGAAACCACAAAAGTATCTCTGCTCCACCCCATTTTTTTCAAAATATGCCCCATCACAATTTCAGATTGCCCACGAGCATAGATTTCGGCATTATCAAAAAAATTGACACCGTTCTCATAGGCTATTTTCATTAGCTCTTCGGCTGTATTGTCTGCAATTTGCTTACCAAAAGTAAGCCAAGAACCAAAAGAAAGGACGCTTACTTGCAGTCCTGATTTACCAAGTCTTCTATATTCCATAGGTTTTTACGTTTTTTCTAAAAAAACGAATAAATGCCATTTTAGTTGCTGTAAAAGAAATTTTTTTCTGATTGGAAACTAAAAACGAATTAAAAACGTTTAACAGCAAATTCGTTCTAAACGTTTCAAACCTAAACCTATTTGTTTATGTTCAAGAAAATAGCTTTGTTTGGTCTTTTGTTTTCATTGGGAGCTTGCACAACGATACACGTGCATAACAAAGGTGTTCCTCCCGGACACGCTAAAAAGGGAAAACACCACAAACATAACGAAGTAAGATACGAAATTAAAGAAAAGAAAAACGGCACAGAAATCAAAGTGAAAACTCGCTAAAAGCGTAAAACGAAATGCTGTTTTTCTTGTTTTTGTCTAAAAAAAATTAGTCCTACCCTAAACAAATCTATGCTGATGCCCACACGCGTATCAGCATAAATTTTTTCCCAAGCCCTTTTCATTTCCTCCGACCAATAAATATCATCAAAAGCTAATACACTATTTTCGTGGCATTTGGCAGATATTTGCTCAAAATAGCGAATAGTAGGCTCATAACGATGATTGGCATCTATAAAAGCAAAATCAACTTTTTCTATCTGAGAAAGCAAGCGTGGCAAGGTTTCATCAATATTGCCTTTTACAAGCTCAATATTTTGTAAATCAAGCATTTTGAAGTGCTTTTGAGCTATATCAGCAAGACTTTCCGCCCCTTCAAAAGTATAAATTTTGCCCCCCAAAGGCATTGCTTTGGCAAGGTATGCCGTAGTAATGCCCAAAGAAGTTCCCAAATCCAACACAATCTGAGGCTCTAAAAAATTCGTAAGCCTAAAAAGCATTTGAGCCACACGTGCAGGAAGCGAAGCCGTAGCAGTGATATGGCGAATAGATTTTTTCTTACTTACACCACTCTTTGAGCCTGCTCCAAAATCTTGTATTTCAATGTTTTCATCATTATCTAAAAGCAATTCTCGCAGTTTTTCAATTTCTCGGTAAGCGTAAAAATCAAATTCTTGATGTTTAATTACTTGGGTATAAAGCTCATACACAAAAGGCGAATGAAGGCTATGTTCGTTTTTAGCATTCCAAAAGTATTTCCAATAGGCTTTGATAGCTGTTTTCATTGCAAATAATTGCTTGATTGTGAGAGCAAAAATATTTTTTTTTCACAAAAAAAGCACTCATTATTTCTTTTTTTCAAAAGATTTTCTATTTTTGAAAGCAAGCAAATTGAACACCCGAATTCACCTAAAATTTACCAAAACTATGACTCCCGAAGAAGAAATTGAAATCTTGCAGGGCAAAAAAGACTTCAAAGAGCTATCTTTCCCTATACTTTTTTTGGAAGGTTTGCTCTACAGCCTGCTATCTTTTGCTTTGGTGATGATTTTATTTTATGTTTTCCAAAAAGTATTTCCACCTGATTTTCTGCTCAATACCGAATGGGTTGTAAGTATGAAATGGATTGGAGTAGTGCTAATTTCGTCTTTGGTTTTTGCTTTAAGCAAAATAACCAACGGAAAAGTAGCTTGGCAAGTATTTGTACGTACTTTGCTGGTTGGAGTAGTGTGCAGTGTTATTATCCTAATTGCCTTTTTTGCTCTGTTTCGTTTTATGATAAGCCTTGATGATATTATCATTGGCATTGTAAAAATCTACAATTGGCGTGTAGGCTCAGCCCATTTCAAAGAAATCTTGATAGCTTTTGGAGCGGTATTTTTAATGGCATACCCCATTTTATTTATGTCTGTAAAATACACCCTGCATCGCATTTTTTGGACTGATGAGGACGAACTGCTCCTGCCCGACTAAATTCTAAAACCAACTACCAAAATATCATCTGTCTGTTCATTGATGTAACCACGCCAAGTTTCGTGTAGTTCGTTCAGATAGAGCCTTTGGTATTCCAAGGGCTTATGATAATTGAGTCTGAGTTTTTCTTTGAAATGAACCGTAAGGAATTTGGTATCATATTCCCCACCGAATTGGTCTGTAAAGCCATCTGATGACATATAGAAAACGTCATTTTCGGAGTAAATAAGCCTATGCTCTTCAAAATGCTTTTCTATAATACTGCTCCCCCCTATACCAAAACGACTTCCTTTGATTTCTTGCACTCCCTCTTCGTTGGCAATAAAAAGCGGTCTTTTAGCCCCTGCAAAGTTTATTTCATTACTCTCCTTATCAATTCTACACAAGGCTATATCCATTCCATCGCTGATAATATCTGCTTTGAAGCCACTTTCTTTTTGCAAAGTTTTATGCAATTCTTTGTCTAATTTTTTCAAAATTTCAGCGGGAGCGAAAGTATAATCTTCTTTGATAATTCTATTGAGCAAATCATTGCCGATAACGGTCATAAACGCCCCGGGAATGCCGTGTCCTGTACAATCGGCAACGGCTAAAAAGAGATATTGATTGACTTCGGCAAACCAATAAAAATCGCCACTCAAAATTTCTTTGGGCTTGTAAAGAATCATAAAATCGCGAAAATGTGGCTTGATAACTTCAACCGAAGGTAAAAGTGCTTCTTGAATACGTTTGGTATAATAAACACTATCAATCAATTCGGCATAAGCACGATTGAGTTCATCATTTTGGGTTTGCAAAAGCTCTTTTTGCAAGAGCAAATCTTTATTTTGCCTGTCGTAATCTTCATAAAGTTTCAAAAGTTCATTATTTTTCTTTTCAATCAGTTCTTGCTGTTGGGCTAATACTTGGTTATATTTCTCCATTTTTTCAGTTTTCAAAAAATTTCGTTTGCTGATATTTTTGAGAATACTTACATAAAAGCGAATAAGGTATATCACAAAGCCCAGATGCACTAAATAGACGACCGTATGAAAGAATAGGTTATTATCCTTGACAGCAGAAGGGAACTTGTAATCGGCATATTCTAAAAAGGCAAAAGTAAAAATGGTAAATACAATCAGAATTGTCCATAATACCCCTAAAAAATTGCCTGCATACAAAAAGGCAATAATACCTGCTACCAAAAAAGAAGAAATAACAGGCGAGTAAATCCCGCCTGTTTCTATGGTAGCCACCAATACCAAAAGAAAAGCCAAAAAGCTCAAAATATTGCCAAAAATAACCACAGGTAGCTCCTTTTTGAAAGCAAACAAACTCGCTACGAGCAGTGCTACACAAATAAAATTGGTAAGCAATGTATTGGGCAATTCCAGATAAATATTGGCGGGTAATAATAAAACCAAGAAAGTCAGAGCTATCAGGCTGGCTTCTACAATATTCTCTGCCTTTTTATAGAGCAGAACATCTGTTTTATGACTTTCGGGAACAAAGTAATTTTTGAGACGATGAAAAAGTTCTTGCATCAAGATTCGGGCATTAAAGTTATTTTCAAAATCTTAAAACGACTTTGCTTCTTGTCGTAATAAAATTTTTGTAGCACATCAAAAATATCATTTCCTCTGAACCACGAAACTTGAACTTTGGCGTTGTGTTTGGTATCAATCCACTCAATTTCATAGCTTTCCTGGTTCTTTTTGAACTCGGTGATATAGGCAATCATATCTTCCAAAATAGCTATCTTGTTATGACCTTTCGTAGAATGGAAAAGGAATTTTTGGTTATGCTCCCGATTGATAGTGATAAGGTCTAACTTGATGAGTGGTGTTTTGGCATCTTGCTTATCGGGTACGATGTTGTAATCAAAGTAAATTTGTGTATCGTTGAGTAGCTCACGAATCTGGTTTTCCAATTCAATTTCTTTCAGTAATATTTCAGCAGGTTGCTGAATGGCATTGTGTCTATTTTCCATATCTTTTTCAGTATTGTACGCAAGTAAAAAAAAACGAGAAAAAAAAACAAATTTTTTTGTTTTTTTACAAAGATGAGAGTTTAAGTTTTGCGTATTTTTTCAAAAATTTATCAAGCCAGCGAAACAATTTGCCTGATTTTTTTGTAATTTTTTTATAGGCTGTATAAATTTTTCAAGAATTTTTGTATTTTTGTTTCCGAACACCAAACAACGCTTTTTTTATGGTAGCAGAAATTTCAACCAAAAACGAATTGTTACAAGAAATTGCTAAATCTGTGAGGGATTTTGCCAACTTACATATTCGCCCCAATGTAATGGAATGGGACGAGAGCCAAACTTTCCCTGTGGAAATCTTCAGAAAATTGGGCGAACTGGGGCTAATGGGCGTGCTTGTACCTGAACAATACGGAGGGGCAGGTTTAGGCTACAAAGAATATGTAACAGCCATTGTAGAACTTTCCAAAGTAGATCCTTCCATTGGGCTTTCTATGGCGGCACACAATTCGCTTTGTACCAATCATATTCTAATGTTTGGCAACGAAGAGCAAAAAGCCAAATATTTGCCCAAATTGGCAACAGGTGAATGGATTGGAGCTTGGGGACTTACAGAACCTAATACAGGCTCCGATGCCAGCAATATGCGTACTACCGCCGTACAAGACGGAGATTACTATATCATCAATGGTGCAAAAAATTTCATCACTCACGGCAAAACAGGTAATGTTGCTGTGGTAGTTACACGCACAGGCGAGCCTCGTACCTCTAAAAACTCTACGGCTTTTATCATTGAGCGGGGTACGCCGGGATTTTATGCAGGAAAAAAAGAAAACAAACTCGGTATGCGTGCCTCTGAAACCGCTGAGCTTGTTTTTGACAATGTACGCGTACATAAAAGCCAAATGCTAGGCAATGTGGGCGAAGGTTTTCATCAGGCTATGAAAATTTTGGACGGAGGACGTATTTCTATTGCCGCTCTTTCCTTGGGCATTGCCATTGGGGCTTACGAAGCCGCTGTACAATATGCCAAAGAAAGACAGCAGTTCGGACAACCCATAGGCAAATTTCAAGCAATTGCCTTCAAACTTGCCGAAATGGCTACTGAAATTGAAGCCGCTAAATTACTTACTTATCAAGCCGCCCAGCTCAAAGATGAAGGTTTGCCTGTAACGCAAGCCGCCGCAATGGCAAAATATTATGCCTCCGAAACTTGTGTAAAAGTTTCCAACGAAGCCGTGCAAATATTCGGCGGATATGGATATACCAAAGATTTTCCCGTAGAAAAGTTTTACAGAGATTCCAAATTATGCACTATTGGCGAAGGAACTACCGAAATTCAGAAACTTGTAATTTCTCGTAATATTTTGGAATTGAAGTAGTGCTAACAAAAAATCTATCAGCGGCTACATCAAAAAATAAAAGATTGTAGCCGCTAATTTATTTCTCCAATTTGCTCTACTATCTCATTAAAAAGAGGCAGTAGCTCATTACGATATTCCTCTAACGAATAGCCTTCTTGCCTGCAAATTTCTAAAAGCACTTCTTGCGGATAAATTTCACGCAAATCATAGTCGGTGTATTTCTTTATCCAATTACCTGCATTTTCTCTGTTTTGCAATTCAATTTTGTATGATAGGCTCTCAATGCAAGCGTTTTCTTGTAAAGTTTTTTCTAATATTTGTTTGGCACTGGGGTCAGGATTTTGTAAAATCACCTGAATTTCTGCCCAAAGTGTTGGGAAAGTATTCGGCTTTTCATTTATATCTTTTATTTTATTGCAAACTTCCTGCAAAGTTCCGCTAATGCGAATAAGTTTGCGATAAAGAGCGGTAGGAACATCAATAGCAATGATATTCTGCGGCTTTTTGCCTTCAAAATCTATGAGTAAAACATATTTTTTGTCATTTCTTTCGCTAAAACTCAAAGGCAAAGGCGAGCCTGAATAACGAATGTAGTCTTTGCCGCCTACTATCTGGGAGCGATGCAAATGCCCCAGAGCTACATAATCAAAAAGTGAGGGGAATACCGTAGCAGGAACTTTGCCCAAATTGCCCGAATAAATCATTTTTTCGGCTTTATTTTCCTCATTTTCTTCGGAATGATGCGAGCAACCTTGTGCAAACAAATGCCCTGTGGCAATTAGAGGAATATTCATTTCCGCATATCCTCTTTGCTTCATAATTTGAGCCATTTGGGTATAATGATTGTAAATAGACTCGGCAATAGCCCTGTCGCGTGTTTCATTATCCATAGCTACTTGGTTGTAGCGAATGTCTTTATCTCTAAGAAATGGTACAGCGGCAACTACTGCTTGCAGTTCATTTTCCTCGTTCCGAATTTCAATAATATCGTGTTCTTTGTTTTCACTCGCCCCTCCTATAATATGCAGGCGTAGAAGTTTTGCTAATTCTTGGGGGGCATTGAGGCTATGAATGGAATCGTGATTGCCCCCTACAATAATAGCGTGATTGCAAGGAGTTTCTCTTACCAGTTTAGCGAGAAACTGATAATACTGCTCCAATGCTTTCTGCGGCGGACTGGCAACATCAAAAATATCACCTGCCACAATCAGGACATCAACTTTTTCTTTTCGGATAAGCTCTATAAGCCAATTCAAGAAGTTCTGAAACTCATCAAAACGTTCTCTGTCGTAGAGTTTTTGCCCTAAATGCCAGTCGGCGGTGTGTAAAATTCTCATACGAGTTATTTGCTTAACTCCCTGATGTCTAAAATAACTTTTTCTGTAAGGTTATCTGCTGTTTGCTGGGTATCCGCCTCGGCATAAATGCGAATAATAGGCTCGGTATTGCTTTTACGCAAATGCACCCAAGCATTGTCAAAATTTACCTTCAAGCCATCAATGGTGGAAATATCAAATTTGGCGTATTTGCGTTGCATTTTTTCCAAAATTTCATCAACATTGATACTTTCGGAAAGCTCAATTTTATTTTTAGACATATAAAACTTGGGATAAGTAGCTCGAAGGATACTTGCAGACTTTCCAAATTTGGCTAAATGCGAAAGGAACAAGGCTATTCCTACAAGAGCATCACGTCCATAGTGCAAGGTAGGGTAAATTACTCCACCATTGCCTTCGCCTCCTATTACGGCTTTGGTTTGTTTCATTACGCTTACTACATTCACCTCTCCTACTGCGGAAGCAAAATGCGTTTGTCCGTGCTTTTCTGTAATAATACGCAAGGCTTGCGTAGAGGAAAGATTAGAAACGGTATTGCCTTTCTGATGTTTAAGCACATAATCGGCAACAGCCACTAAGGTATATTCCTCCCCAAAAGGTTCGCCATTATCACAAATAAAAGCAAGTCTATCTACATCAGGATCTACGGCTATGCCCAAGTCAAAGTTTCCTCTTTCTATTTCTTTGGAAAACTGAATAAGATGTTCGGGCAAAGGCTCAGGATTATGAGCAAAATGCCCCGTAGGTTCGCAGTTGAACTCTGCAATTTGAATAACGCCTAAGGCTTTTAGCAAAGCAGGTACCGCTATGCCTCCTACCGAATTGACGGCATCGACGGCTATCTTAAAGTTTTTCTGACGAATTGCCTCAACATCAACCAATGGCAAAGCCAAAATTTTCTCAATGTGTTTCTGCAAATAGCTATCATTTTGCGAGTAGCTACCCAATTTTTTTACTTCTGCAAATTCAAATTCGCCTTTTTGGGCAATTTCAAGGACTTCTTCACCGTCTTTTGCCGAAATAAACTCGCCACAACTATTAAGTAGTTTGAGAGCGTTCCATTGTAAAGGATTATGGCTGGCAGTAAGAATAATACCACCCATAGCCCCCTCTTCGGGTACTGCGATTTCTACGGTGGGAGTAGTAGCCATCCCTAAATCTACTACATCAATGCCCAAGCCTTGCAAGGTAGCCGAAACCAGTTGCGAAAGCATAAGCCCCGAAAGGCGAGCATCTCTGCCAATGACTACTTTATTTTTTTCCGTGTTTTTGCTTTTCAGCCAGGTACCAAAAGCCGCCGTAAAGCGAACAATATCCACAGGAGTAAGGTTTTCGCCTGCCTTACCACCAATAGTTCCACGTATGCCCGAAATAGATTGAATGAGTGTCATTTTGTTTAGAATAGTGTTGTTTTACAAAATATAATGGCTCAAATCTTTATTTTTTACCAAATGATTTAGTTTTTCGCTTACCATTGAAGCAGTAACGCTAATTTTTGCAGGCGGCTGAATGGTGTCTGGAATTTCAAAGAGAAAATCATTCAAAAGGGTACTCATTACGGTTTGCAAACGGCGAGCTCCAATGTTTTCAACTTCCGAATTGATTTGAAAGGCGATTTCAGCTATTTTTTCAAGAGCTTCGTCTTCAAAAGCCAGTTCTACGCCTTCTGCCATAAGCAAAGCTTCGTATTGCTTTGTAAGGGCATTGCGAGGCTCTTTGAGAATATGATAAAAATCGTCTTTGGTAAGAGCTTGCAATTCTACCCGAATAGGAAAACGCCCCTGCAATTCGGGAATGAGGTCAGAAGGTTTGGAAACGTGAAAAGCCCCCGCCGCAATGAACAAAATATGGTCGGTTTTTACTACACCATATTTGGTATTGACAGCACTACCTTCCACAATGGGGAGTAAATCTCTTTGTACGCCTTCTCGGCTCACATCAGGACCTTGCTTTGAGCCAGAGGAGGCAATTTTATCAATTTCATCAATAAAAATAATCCCTGCATTTTCAGCCCTGCGGATAGCTTCTTCTTTTACCTCGTCCATATCAATCATTTTGGAAGTTTCTTCTTCCAAAAGAATTTTCTTAGCTTCGGCAATCGTAACTTTTCGTTTTTTGGTTTTGGTAGGCATAAAGTTAGAAAGCATTTCTTGCAGGTTCATCATAGAAACTTCGTCTATGCCCGAACCCAAAACCCCCACATTAGAAATAGTTTGTTTTATATCAATTTCAATTTTTCGGTGGTCAAGTTCGCCATTGCGAATTTTTTCTCTGAAACGCTCACGCGTACGCTCATTGAGTTCTACTTCATCATTTTTTTCCAAATTGAACCCAACTCCCTCACCAATAGGCTTTCTGACAGGTGGAATGAGAGCATCTAAAATGATTTCCTCTACCGCTTCTATGGCTTTTTGCTTAACTTCTTCTTGTTTTTGTTGTTTTACCATACCCACCGCTTGCTCCACCAAATCCCTGACCATACTTTCTACATCTCTACCCACATAACCCACTTCTGTAAATTTAGATGCCTCAACTTTTACAAAAGGGGCATCGGCGAGTTTTGCCAAACGGCGAGCGATTTCGGTTTTTCCAACACCCGTTGAGCCTATCATCAGGATATTGTTAGGGATAATTTCGTTTTGAATTTCAGCAGGCGAGTTCATTCTACGCCAGCGGTTACGAAGGGCAATTGCTACATTCTTTTTGGCTTCTTTTTGTCCAATGATGTATTTATCTAATTCTGCTACAATCTGTTGGGGTGTGAGATGTTCTCGGTTCATAGTTCATTTTTGTAAAATAGAGGGCAAATTTAGGGATTTTTTGAATTAGGTACGTAATTTATGCTGTAAAAAATGCCACATCACAATTCCTGCACTTACTGCCACATTGAGGGAGTGCTTTGTTCCAAATTGTGGAATTTCCAAAGCCAAGTCTGTCAGTTCTATTGCCTCAGGACTTACGCCAAAAACTTCATTTCCAAAAATTAAAGCATACTTTTTTTGAGGTTCTACACTAAATTTCTCCAAAGAAATGCTTTCGTCTGTTTGCTCTACGCTGACGATAACATAATTTTGGCTTTTTAAGTTTAATAAAAGTTCCTTAATTTGCTCATAGTATTCCCAAACTACGGTTTCGGTAGCCCCCAAAGCTGTTTTTTGAATTTCTCGGTTGGGGGGTGTTCCTGTAATGCCACAGAGGTAAATCTTTTCAACGGCAAAAGCATCGGCAGTACGAAAAAAAGAACCTACATTATGCAGGCTACGGATATTATCTAAAATCAGCACCCAAGGGTTTTTGGGTAAAGTCTGAAACTGCTCACTGCTCACTCTTTGAATTTCTGAGGTTTCTAATTTTTTCATAGCAAAATCCTCCAAAATTTGTGAAAACTATTGCACCTAAAAAATAGCCACTTCTTGTAGTGTCCTGAAACATTGCCAAGCCTTTCCACTTTCAAGACTTTCTTTTGCCATTTCCCAACATTCTGAAAGTGTTTTATGCGGATGGGCTGTCTGTAAAGCCATTGAAGCATTGGCAAGTACCACATTTTTTTGAGCTTCGGTAGCTTGATTTTGCAGTACATTCAAGAAAATTTGTGCCGATTCTTCTATGGTTTCACCGCCGAAAATTTCCTCTTGCCGAATAGTTTTAGCAAAAACATTTGGCGATAAAATTTGTTCTTGATTGCGTGCATAAACCTTACAATCGGCAGTGAGAGAAATCTCGTCATAACCATCAAGGCTGTGAATAATGCTGAAATTCTTATCCGTTTTTTGGTACAAATACGCATAAAGCCGAGCCAGCTCCAAATTGAAAACCCCCACCATTTGGTTTTTCGGAAAAGCAGGATTTACCATCGGTCCGAGCATATTGAAAAAAGTTTTTACGCCCAAATCTTTACGGATAGGTGCAACATTTTTCATTGCGGGGTGAAAAAGTGGAGCGTGTAAAATGCAAATATTTGCCTTTTCCAACTGCTTTTCAAGCAAAGTTTTTTCATTCGTAAATTTTATTCCAAAATATTCCAAAATATTAGAGCTTCCGCACAAAGACGAAACCCCATAATTGCCGTGTTTGGCAACTGCCTGCCCCGTCCCCGCTACCACAAAAGAAGCAAGCGTAGAAATATTGAAAGTATCTTTGCCATCTCCGCCTGTACCGCAGAGGTCTATGGGATTGTAATGGTTCAAATCTAAGCCTATACAAAGGTCTAACATTGCATCGCGAAAACCTTCCAGCTCTTCTACCGTGATGCTTCTCATCAGATACACCGTCATAAAGGCGGAAATTTGAGCATTGTTATATTTGCCTTGGGCAATATTTTTGAGTATTTCTTGGGCTTGCTCTTTGGAAAGCGTTTTGTGTTCAAATAGCTGTAAAAGAATTTCTTTCATTGCAAAATCTTTGAAAAATTTGCCAAAGGTACAGAAAAATTGTAAATTAGCCCAAAAAACTATTCCAATGGGTAAAATTATCAAATGGACTTTTCGCATATTCTTGATAGTTTTGGCTATCCGTATCTTTGCCCCCGAAAGTGCCATCTATCAGGCAATAGCACCTATTACAGAACCAATTTTTGAGGGAATTTTGGAGAGCTTATCGGAGTTTGTGAATGATGATAATACACAGAACGCTGTTCAGGAATTGAAAAATGAACGCAAAAATCAGGTAGAGGTTATTGAAGAAAAACCTGAAAATCAGGAAAATAATAGTAGTTTTGAAGATTTCAGCCAAGTACAAGAGTTTGATGCCTTACTTCCTTGCCAAAGTCGCATACGGCACGTTACGCACCTACACGAATGGAATACCCCCAGTAACGTTTATTACAAAGCCAAATTCACTATTCTACCTCGTGAGGCTTGTGAGTCGGAAAGTTTTAGAGAGCAAATGCCTGAACCCATTTCCGATGGTTCTACCAAAGATTACTATGGCAAAGTATATTTGCAACTTATCAAAGAATGTCGCCCTAAGCTGGATAGAATTATCCGTACCTATGAAAAAATTGGCAAAAAGTACCAACTAAATTACCGTCAGTTTGCCGAAATGGTAATGGCTTCGGTACAGGAAATTCCCTATGTGCTAGTGCATCCCGAAACTTGCTACAAAGCCAAGCAATGGGGCGGTTTTATGAGTACCTATCACGAAGAAGGCAAAGAATGTTTGCCTGAAATTCGTTTTGGTCTGACCTCTCCTACCGAATTTTTGTATAATTTCAAAGGTGATTGCGACACCAGAACGGTATTTCTTTATACTATTCTTGCTCATTTTGGCTATGATGTTGCTATTTTTGTAAGTAATACACACTGCCTTTTGGGCATACATCTACCGAATGTTTATGGCGACTATCTCACTTACAAAGGCAAAAAATACTTTTTTTGGGAAACTACTGCCAAAGGTTTTGTGCCCGGTGTATTGCCTAATGAATTCAAAAATGACTTTTGGAATATCGCTCTCGTAAAACCGCAATCATAAAGTTTGAAATTTACCCCCTCAAACCTCTTAACTACTGAAGTTTTTATATGCCTACATTACGCCGTTTAGCTTCTGATACTGTTTGGTACGGGTTGAGTAACATTATCAGTCGTTTTGCTAATTATTTGCTTACCCCTATTCATACGAAAATCTTTTTGCCACAAGAATACGGCATTATCGGCGATTTGTACGTTTATGTAGCTTTTCTGAATGTGATTTATACTTTTGGTACAGAAACCTCTTATTTTCGCTATGCTGGCGATATGGGTGAGCAAAAAATTTACAACCAAAATTTCACCTCCCTGATTTTATACAGCACCCTTTTTTCAGGATTGATAATTCTTTTTGCCTCTCCTATTGCAGATGCTTTGGAATATCCGGGCAAAGAGAAATACATTGTGTATTTGGGCTTACTAATGGCAGTAGATACGCTTTTGAGCTTGCCTTTTGCTCGCTTACGTTGGCTCAAAAAACCTCGCTTGTTTGCTTTTGCCAAATTTTTCAACATTGGTTTATACATTCTGCTGAACGTATTTTTTTTATGGTTTTGCAAAGACGTAGCCGAAGGCAAATACCTAAATTTTCTGCAAGATTTTATGCTTGCTTGGTTCAATCCGAAAGATTTGGTAGGCTATGTATTTCTTGCTCAGTTGCTTGCCAATGCCCCACTTCTTTGGCTTTTGCGTAAAGAAATTTGGAACTACCAGCCTACTTGGGATAAAGATTTAGCCAAAAGAGTATTTCAGTACAGCTACCCGCTCGTGATTTTGGGTTTAGCAGGTACGCTCAATACCACCGCCGATAGGTTTTTTATTAAAAACTACTTGCCCGATAGTTTCGGTAATCAGCAACATATCTTGGGCGTGTATTTTGCGTGTATCAAGTTTTCGGTGTTTATTTTGGTGCTAATTCAAGGGTATAGGTATGCGGCAGAACCCTTTTTCTTTGCCAAAGCCAAAGACAAAAATGCCCCCGAATTGCTTGCCAAAGCTATGGAATACTTTGTAGCAGTAGCTTGCCTTTCGGTAATTTTGGTAAGCCTGAACACCGATTGGCTAAAATACCTACTTCTGCGTAATAGAGCCTACGACGAAGGGCTTATCATTGTTCCTACTTTTCTTTTTGCTAATCTTTTCTTGGGTATTTACTACAACCTTACGGCTTGGTTCAAAATAGCGGATAAAACACAATACGGCACCTACATTTCACTGATTGGAGCAGTAATTACCATTATTGGTAATTTGGGTTGGCTTCCTGTACTGGGTATTTTAGGCTCGGCAGTAGCGAGCTTGGTAACTTATAGCTCTATGACCTTTCTTTGCTATTATTGGGGGCAAAAATTTTATCCTGTGCCTTATCGGGTATGGGTAATTTTAGGCTACGTGGCTCTTTCTGCTTTTTTGGTATGGTGGGGAAATAGTTTTTCCTTTGAAAACGCTTGGCTGAATATTTTAGTAAAAAACCTTCTGCTTGTGCCTTTTGTAGGAGCAGTTTTGCTCGTAGAATGGCAAAACCTGAAAAAGCTAAAAATATTCCGATAATGCTGAATATCTTGTTTCTTGCGTCCTTTTCCGAACTTTTAAGAATAAACTAACGTTTGCTTTTTGCAGATAGAAGCTATTTATGGAAAAGAAAGATATTCGCAGTTTGAAGCTGGAAGATTTGCAAAACTTTTTGGCAGAGCAAAAAGAACCTCTTTTTCGTGGCAAACAGATTTATGAATGGCTTTGGCAAAAAAAAGCTGAAACCTTTGAGCAAATGACCAATTTGCCCACTGCCTTACGAAATTTGCTTCAAGAAAATTTTGCTATTCATAAAATTTCGGTGCATCAGCGGCAAATAAGCCAAGATGGCACTATCAAATACTCTTTCAAGCTATTTGATAATCGTTTGGTAGAGGGGGTTCTGATTCCCACTGCTACGCGTATGACAGCCTGCATCTCTTCGCAAGTAGGTTGCTCGCTGGATTGCAAGTTTTGTGCCACAGGCTATATGAAGCGAGAGCGTAATCTTGAACCTTATGAAATCTACGAACAAGTAGTAACCATTGCCCAAGAAGCTGAAAGTTTTTATCAAAAACCCCTCACCAATATTGTTTTTATGGGAATGGGTGAGCCACTGCTCAACTATCAAAATGTACTCAAAGCCATTGATAAAATCACTTCTCCCGAAGGTTTGGGAATGTCTTACAAGAGGATTACACTTTCTACGGCAGGCGTAGCCAAAATGATTATGAAACTGGCTGATGATGGCTTCAAGTGCAATTTGGCTCTTTCACTTCACGCCGCAAATGACGAAAAACGTAGCCAAATTATGTCTATCAACGATACCAACCGCCTCCATATCTTACGCGATGCTCTCAAATATTATTTTGCCAAAACCAAAAACCCTGTAACTTACGAATACATTGTTTTTCAAGACTTCAACGATACCCTACAAGATGCCGAAGAACTCTACCGCTTTACCAAGCACGTTCCTTCCAAAGTGAATATCATTGAGTATAATCCTATTAGCGAAGCGGGCTTTGTAAATACTGATAGCTCTCGTTTAGAGCGTTTTGTGGCTTATTTGCGTGAGCGAGGCGTGGTAGTCAAGATTCGCAAGAGCCGAGGGAAAGATATTGATGCGGCTTGCGGTCAGCTTGCAGGGAAAAATTAAGATACCTCCTCTGTTTGTAATTGCTTTTCGTACAATTCTCGGTAAATACCTTTCTGAGCGAGCAGGGTTTCGTGTGAGCCTTGCTCTACAATTTCGCCTTTATCTAACACTATGATTTTATCGGCAAGTTTGGCAGAAGATACCCGATGCGAAATGATGATAGTGGTGCGATTTTGCATAATTTCCTGCAACTGACGCAAAATAGCATTTTCCGTTTTGGTATCTACCGCCGAAAGGCAATCATCAAGCAATAGAATGGTAGGATTTTTAATCAATGCTCTTGCAATAGAAACCCGCTGTTTCTGCCCTCCTGAAAGTGTAATGCCCCTCTCCCCTACAATGGTTTGAAACTTCTGAGGAAATTGCATAATATTTTCATATACATCAGCCCAACGAGCCGCCTGCTCAATTTCTTGGTCAGTGGCATTGGGCATGCCAAAAGCAATATTATTGCGAATGGTATCTGAAAAAAGAAAAACATCTTGGGGGACATACCCTATCTGGCTTCGCAAGTGCGAAACTTCGTATGCTTCAATAGGAACATTATCAATAAAAATTTTACCTCCTGTAGCATCATACAATCGGCAGAGCAAATTGGCTATGGTTGTTTTACCCGAGCCTGTACTGCCCAAAATAGCAAGCGATTCGTTGGGTTTTACTTCAAAACTAACATTTTTAAGAGCCTCAATCCCTGTATTGGTGTAAGTAAGCGACACATTTTCAAAAACAATATGCCCCCGAATAGACCTGCGAATATTTTGCGATGAAACAATATCCGTTTTTACCGCCAAAAATTCATTGATACGCCTCTGTGAAACTGCCGCTTTCTGAATAATACTGGCTATCCAGCCCAGCGAAGTTACAGGCCAAATCATCATATTCAGATACAGCACAAATTCGGCGATATTTCCTTTCGTGAGCCTGCCTGCAATCACTTCCAAACCACCCACATATACCACCAAAATATTACTCAAGCCAATCAGAACAAGTACCAAAGGGTAAAAAAGTGCTTCTACTTTTACCAAACGAAGCGATTGTTTCCGATAGCGTTCTGTTTCCTTTGAAAATTGTTTTTCAGAGTCTTTTTCTCTGGCAAAGGCTTTCAGCACTCGTATCCCCGAAAAAGCCTCTTGTACAAAAGAAGAAAGCGAAGATAGACTTTTCTGAATTTGCTCTGAACGGCTATTGATAAGATTATTTACAAAATAAATGCTTACGGAAAGAATTGGCAGAGGTATTAGCGTGTAAAGAGTGAGTTTGTAATCTACGGCAAACATATAGGGTATTACCATTGCAAAAACCGCAATTAGGTTGATGCCATACATAATGCCAGGTCCTAGATACATTCTCACTTGGCTCACATCTTCCGAGATACGAGCCATTAGGTCGCCTGTTTGGTTCTGACGATAAAAATTGAGTGGTAAAGTTTGGTAATGCCTGTAAATTTCATCTTTCAAATCGTATTCAATAAAACGCGACATTACAATCAGGGTTTGGCGAACCAAAAACAGAAAAAAACCTCGCAATAGTGCCATTACCAGAATAATAACACCATAAATGAGAATATTGAAAGTGAAAATTTTTTCTACCGCCTGTTGACTTTCAAAACCTTTGAACAGAAAGTACCAATCTATGGTTTCTTCCACAGCATTGAAGGCATAACGCACCACTTGGGCAGGTAAAATGAGGAAAAAGTTGGAAATAATTGTGAATAGTATGCCAAGAATTAGCAGGTGTTTGTATTTGTAAAGATATTTGTTGAGGTAGCGTAAAGAGTTCATCAGATTTCGCTAAAAACCAAAAAATTATACACAATGCGTCAATATCACGTTAAAGATGATATTGACGCTTTCTTCTTGCCAAATAACGCTTCAAAGCAAGACTTTGTTTTATTCATAATAGTTTTTTACTACAAAACCTTGCTGTTTGATGGCTAAATCTTTACGGAACAGCTCTAAATCGGCTTGTACCATATCTTTCACAAGGTCTTGAAGGCTATGTTTAGGCTTCCAGCCAAGTAATTTTTCAGCTTTGGTGGCATCGCCTATGAGCAAATCCACTTCCGTAGGACGGAAATAACGTTTATCTACGGCTATTACCTCACTGCCTACTGCAACAGGAAATTCAGGATTACGAGATTCTGATACAATACCTACTTCCTCTACCCCCGTACCTCTGAACTCTAAACTGATACCTACCTCTTCAAAAGCCATACGAGCAAAGTCGCGTACCGAAGTCGTTTTGCCTGTGGCAATCACGAAATCTTCGGGGGTATGATGTTGAAGAATCATATACATTGCTTCTACGTAATCTTTGGCGTGTCCCCAATCGCGTTTGGCGTCCAGATTGCCTAAATAGATTTTATCTTGCAAACCCAAAGCAATACGAGCCACTCCACGCGTTATTTTACGAGTAACAAAAGTTTCACCTCGCAAAGGTGATTCGTGGTTGAAAAGAATGCCATTGCAAGCAAACATATTGTAAGCCTCACGATAATTCACCGTTATCCAGTAGGCATACAATTTGGCTACTGCATAAGGAGAACGAGGATAAAAAGGTGTTTTTTCGCTTTGTGGAATTTCCTGCACCTTGCCATACAGTTCGGAAGTAGAGGCTTGGTAAATTTTGGTTTTTTCGGTAAGTCCTAAAATACGTACTGCTTCCAAAATGCGTAAAGTACCCAAAGCATCTACATCAGCAGAATATTCGGGCTCATCAAAACTCACTTTTACGTGAGACATTGCCCCCAAATTGTAAATTTCATCGGGTTGCACCTGTTGAATGATACGAATAATATTAGTAGAATCAGCCAAATCGCCGTAGTGTAAGTAAAGTCTAAGGTTTTTTTCGTGAGGGTCTTGGTAAATATCATCAATTCTTTCGGTATTGATAAGCGAGCTACGGCGTTTGATGCCGTGAACTTCGTAACCTTTGCTTAAAAGAAAACGGGTAAGATACGCTCCGTCTTGTCCGGTGATACCTGTAATAAGGGCTTTTTTCATAAGATTTTTTTTCAATGCTTTTGCAAAATTAAAAAATTTACCTAACTTTGAATAGTTTGGAAAGAAATTTGCTCACACTTATCAAAACTATTGTTGCAATTATGAAAAGATACACTCTGATTTTTAGCTTGGGACTGCTTATGGCTATTGTAGCGAGCAATGCCATCTATGCCCAACCCGAACCGCTTAAATCTGCTGAAGTTATGCCCGAACCCGTAGGCGGCTTGAAGGCTTTTTACGATTACATCAAATCCAATCTCAAATATCCCGAAGAAGCACGAGCCAAAAACATTCAAGGACGCGTACACGTAACTTTTGTAGTAGAACCCGATGGCTCACTGACCAACATACAAGTTACAAAAGGCTTGGGCGGAGGTTGTGATGAAGAGGCTATTCGTCTTATCAAAAATGCCCCCAAATGGCAACCGGGCAAGCAGAATGGCGTGCCTGTACGTGTAGAAGTAACAAGACCTATCACTTTTGAATTAAAATAATTCAATGCAAAGCCATAGAAATTAACATAATTACAGCCTCTCTTACTTCAAGAGGATTATTTGCATTTATAGGTAAAAAAGGAACTTCACAAGGTATTAGCTCCATAATAGCAGGCAAGGATAAACTGCCTTCTAAATCCATTTTTGTTACACAAACTATATACGGAAAAGCAGAATATTTCTGACAAAAATAATCAATTATAGACTTTGTTTCAAAAATAGAATCCACACGAGATGCATCAGCTAAAAAAATAACCCCAAAAGTATTATCCATAAGAACATCCCACATAAATTGAAATCTTTTCTGACCTGGTGTAGCATAAATATGCAAAAGTAAGTCTTCATCAATTCGTAACATTCCAAAATCCATAGCAACCGTAGTATATTCTTTAAGCTGTTTAGTAGCTTCTTCCGTAACAAATTCATCGGTCGTTATGGGTTCTATATCACTGATAGCTTTCACGAAGGTCGTTTTTCCAGACCCTACATCTCCTGAAATAAGCAATTTGAGTATCATTTACTTTGCATTTTTTGTAATTTAGATAATAATTTTTCTAAGCTACTCTTAAATGGGTTAGAACTTAAAACTTGTTCTGATGAGTTATCTAATTTATTCATAGGTTGAAGTAACTTTAAATAACCCGTAAAAATTAAATTAAAAACTATTCGTTGCAGTCCCTCCTCTTTTTTATACTTATACATATTCAAAAAGTCTTTGAATTTTTTATCTCCTTTACTAAAAAAAGAAACTGCCAATGTGCTTTCTAAAAAATTGGCACTATTTGCAGAAAGTAAATATAATTTTTGATTAGTTGCTTGTAAATAGTTTTCCTTTACATAGAGGTTGTTTAGGATTTATTTTTTTTGATAATTCTTCGGATAAAAATGACCATAAAGGATAAAATTAACAAATTTACCCACGTATCTACTCTGGTTT
>NZ_JBRCWE010000037.1:0-8551 GCF_053497555.1 Raineya sp.
ACTTTCTGGTCAATTTGTGGTCTGGAATTATTGCCTACAAGTTCCTAGATAAAAAGCCCACTATTAGAGATTTTCAAGAAAAAAATCTACTTACAAATTTTGAACTTTTTCAAGATATTGCCGCTTAACTCACGTTAAAATACACCAAAAAATCGCATATTCTAAAACTGATAATGCAAAATTTCCTCACTCGCTATTACTTATATAGCCTTTTGTGGGCAGTGGGTTTATTTTTGCTTGGCGAGGTGGCTTTTCTTATCCACCAAAATCAAGCCCCTATCAGTATTGATGAAAAATACCAAACAAGTATTCAAAGTAACATTATCCGTGAGATAGAAATTTTAAGACAAGAAAGCAAGGAAACCGAAGAACTCTTTCAGGAAAACAATGTCATCAGCCTCGTTGAGGTCAAAAAAAAACATCAATACCCTTGTGTCATTTTCAGAAATGAGCAACTTCTCTTTTGGTCGGATAACCGCTTTATTCCCGAATACGATTTGATTGACGGAAATTACACTATCAAATTCTTTGAGCTACAAAATGGCTACTACATTTTTCACAGAGATTTTTTCAAAACCAACGAAGGCAATAAAATTGAAATTTTCACTTATCTACCCCTACAAGTGCGTTACAGCTTGCAAAATAAATACCTTACTTCGCAAGTCAATCCTCATATTTTTCCTTACGAGCAACTTGAAATCAGCAAAACGCCCACTTCCAAACAGATTTTTACAGCAGAAAACGAATATTTATTCTCCCTTGCTTATTCTATCAAGAAAGAACCACCTCATTTGTATTGGTTTTTTGTTTCGCTGATATGCTTTGTAGGGGCTTTTGTGATGCTCTTTGTTTTTGTTTGGAAGTGGCAAGAGTTCTTTCAGCAAAAAAAATGGTATGAGGTTTTTATTTTGTGTTTTGTGTCTTATTGGTTTTTGGTACGATGGCTGATGCTCAAAAATCAAATTCCTTATAGCTTTTGGGAAACAGATTTGTTCAATCCCCAACTCTATGCTTCCTCGTTTTGGTCGCCTTCGCTGGGGGATTTACTCCTTAATTTATTTTTAGGCTTATGGATAGTGTTTCTTTTGCAAAGAAATTTTCCCAAAACTTTTATTTTTCAGAAAATTAGTCCAAAGAAAAAATTTGGGGCTCAATATGGGGCTTCGCTACTGCTTATCTTTTTGAGTTATGTTTCCTTTTATGAAATTTTTGGCATATTTAGCACCATTTTTACCAATTCGCAACTTGTATTAGACATTTCACAAAATATTCACTTTCGCTTACCTCATTGGGCGGCTTTTGGGGTGTTTGTTGTGCTTTCTACGATTTGCTTTCTGCTCTTGCACCTTGTAGGACGCCTACTCATACGCTTTCTGGATAACGACTACCCCAAATTTGCTCTCCTTTTTGGGCTGGCAACTATTTTACACTCTTCTATTGCCTACTTTACGGGCAATTTTGAGTTATTTTTAAGCCTACTCAATGGCATATACCTACTGATTTTGTACTTTTTCCGCCTGCCTCAATTTTTATATCGCTTTCGTAATATTTCCATTTTGTATTTGCTCATAGGCTCGCTTTGGTGTGCCGTAGCAGGAACGTATGCCTTACGCTATTTTTCAACACAAACACAAAACAAAGAAATTGGCAGATTTGCCGAAAATTTGCTTTTATCCAAAGATTTCAAAACGGAACTCACTTTGGATAATATTGTTGAGGAAATTCAGTTGGATTTGCCACTCAAACTTTTTTTCAAGGCTTCGCTATCGGTAGTAGATAAAAACATCATTGAAAAGCGTATCCGCAAGCAATATGTAAAAAATGAATTTCCTGATTATGAAGTGGAAGTTTTAGTATTTGATAACGCAGGGCTTCCTATCAGCAAGAATACACAAATACGTTATGCCGATTGGGTAGAAACCTATCAAAAACCACAATTCCGTACCGATAAAACCGACCGCTTTTTTATCAGCGAAACCCAAGCCATAGAGCAAAAAATTGACCTTAATCTTTTCAGAATGTATATTGATTTCATAGAAATCAAGCAATCAGGGCAAATTTTGGGCTATGTAATTCTTACACTCAAAAAACGAAAAGCTACCTCTTTCAAAGTGTATCCTGTATTGCTTCGCAACGAAAAAATTGAGGAAAATACTAAAATCAGCAATGTATCTTATGCCATTTTCAAAACGGGTAGCGACCCCCAAAAAAATAGTGAGCTGATTTACTCGCAAGGAGATTGCAATTACTACAAAAATTTCAAAGAAGGGCTTTTTCGTATCCAAAAATTATACCAACAGGGCTATGAATTTCAGGGCTACAAGCATTTTGCCTTCCGAGGCGAAAACGGAAAAGTAGTAGTGATTTCCTTGCCCGAATATGCCTTCAAAAATACTTTTGCCAACTTTTCGCTTTTGTTTCTTTTACTTATTACGCTGGTAGCTCTCATTCTTTCGGTGTATGGGCTTATCAATTATTATCAACGTAAAAAAATTACTCTTGCAACACGTATTCAGATATTTCTGAATCTTGCCTTTTTCTTTCCTTTGGTTATTTTCAGTATCACTACTTTGCAAGTGGTAAGCAGTACTTATGAAAATGATTTGAACCAAAAATTTTTACAAAAAGCAGAAAATGCCTCCAATAGCCTTTTGAGCGTAATGCAAAGCTATACTGAACAGATGAAAACCAAAGAGGAATTGCTGGGCGAGGTAAATAGCGTGGCTCTATATGCTCAGTCGGATTTGAATGTTTTTGATACCCAAGGCAGACTGCTCGTAACCAGCCAACCTGCCATTTATGATAGTCGTTTGCTTTCTAAAAACATAGCTCCCGAAGCCTTGTGGCAAATTGTGGAACGGAAAGAAACCAGCACAATGCTTGCCGAAAATATTGGTAACCTGAACTACAAGGCTGTTTATTGGGCAATTCGCTCCTTTGAAAACAACCAACTTCTTGCTATCCTGAACATTCCATTCTTTGATGCCGAAGACGAAAGAGATAAAAAGCTAACAGGTATCTTTACCACTATCATCAATATTTTCACGATTATTTTCCTCATTTTTGTAATTACTTCCTACTTTACTTCCAACTTGCTCACCGAGCCTTTGGCGATTATTACCCAAAAAATTCGCCGTACAACCCTACAAACCACCAATGAACCTCTGCAATGGGATTCTGATGATGAAATAGGTTTGCTGGTAAATGAGTACAACAAAATGCTTATCAAGTTGGAAGCCAGCAAAAAGGCTCTCGCCCAATCGGAAAAAGAAGCGGCTTGGCGGCAAATGGCAAAGCAAGTAGCTCACGAAATCAAAAACCCACTGACACCTATGAAGCTCACTTTGGAGCATTTGAGGTATAAAATCTACAAAAATCACCCCGAAATGAAAGAAATTATTGAAAAACCTTTTGAAACCGTACTTACACAAATTGATTTGCTCAGCGATATTGCCTCCTCCTTTGGTGCTTTTGCTCGTATGAAAGAGCCTGAAAGTAAAGAATTTGACATAGCTCACACACTCAAACAAACCCTTCTACTTTATGAAAATGATGAAGACATACGCTTAATTCGGCATATTGCCAAAGGTAAGTTCATTGTAAAAGGTGATAATCAGCTAACAATGCAAATATTTACCAATCTTCTGCTCAATGCCAAACAAGCTGTACCCAACGATAGAACCCCTGAAATTTTAGTAGCTCTCTACAAAAATGAAAATAACTTTGTACGCATAGAAATTCGCGATAATGGCAGTGGTATTCCTGATGAAGCTCAACCCAAAATATTTCAACCCAATTTTAGTACCAAATTTACAGGCTCAGGCATAGGACTGGCTCTTGCCAAACAAGGCATAGAACACGCAGGCGGAAAAATTTGGTTTGAAACCGAAAAAGATATGGGTACTTGCTTTTTTATTGAATTACCCTTGATTGCCCATAATGAAGGATAGCTCCAACCCCACGCTTACAAACTTTTGAAGTATTGGACTTTTGAACTTTCAAACTTTTTAGTAGTTTTGGCTGAAAATCTCTGAACAATGGCTTTTGCAACCAATTGGTACAAGAAAACAGGTATTCGTAGGCAAGTTTTTGTAATTTTTTCTATTATCACGGGTATCATTATGACCATCTCCCTGATTGGCATTATGGGTATCAATCGGGTAGCAGAAGATATAAACGGACTTTATTACGACCGTCTTTTGCCTGCCGTAGAAATGGCTAATCTGACCGAGAAATTGTACGAAAATCGCCTGCTTTTAGAAGAATATCTCTATCTTGATGACTCGCTGATGCGAAAAAAAATCCTTGAAAAAATTGAAAGAAACCACAAAAGCATTGACTCGCTTGCCTCCAAATATGCCGAAAGTCATTTGGTTGAGGAAGAAAATCGGTTTCTGATAACCTACCGAAAAGAAATTTTCAAATACAAACAATTAGAGAGCGAAATTGTTAAACTTTTTGCTACCGATGCCGAAAGTGCAAAAACCTTGTTTAGCACCGAAGCCTCGGAAGAGTTTAAGAAAATCATCGAGCCTATTCATCGCATTACTGATGTACAGCTCAAAATAGGCGAAGAGTTGCGAAAAGAATCTATCAAAGAAGCGAATAGTATTCGTTTTGCCTTGTATTTGGCAATGGGCATCGTGATTTTGGCAATTATCATTACGGGGGCTTGGCTGGGTTTTGTGTATATGATGCAATGAATTCCTACCTTACAAATATCGTTCAGGCTATAAAAACTACTTGGAAAGGCTTTCAGGTTACTTTTAGGCATTTTCGCAAGGCTTTTCGCAAGCAAAAGCCTATTTTTATCACTGAAAAAACCTACTTTGAGCAAAATACAGGCAAAGTAACCCTGGAATACCCCAAAGAAAAGCTCCCAACCCCTGAAATAGGACGTTACAAACTGCACAATGAAATTGACGATTGCATTGTTTGCGATAAATGTGCCAAAATTTGCCCTGTAAATTGTATTGAAATTGAGGCTATCAAGGCTACCGAAGAGTTTGGCAAAACTTCTGACGGCACAAGCAAACGTATTTACGCCGCCAAATTTGATATTGATATGGCAAAGTGCTGTTTCTGCGGACTTTGCACTACGGTTTGCCCTACGGAATGTCTTACTATGACAGACGAGTACGATTACACCGTTTCAGATATTACTTTGCACAACTTTCATTTTGCCAATATGAGCGAAGCGGAAATTGCCGAAAAGAAAGCCCTTTACGAGCAGTATCTCAAAGAAAAAGAAGAAGCCAAAAAGCAAGCCGCCAAAGAAAAAGCAGAACAAGAAATTCTTAAAAACGAAACTGAAAATACAACTGAAAATAAAGCCAAAGTCGTTTCCAAACCTAAATTCAAGCCTAAAAGTTAATATTGAAACAGAAAACAGGATTTAGAAATTTAGACGGAGTAAAACTTTTACCTCAAACGCTTAAATATTTCAACTTTTTGAGCGTAGATAATTACCAAAAAATTCATTATAGCTTGTTCCTTGTTTCTTGCCCCCCGCTTTTTATCTGCCACTCCAAAATGCTAAAAATCTAAATTTATTTTGGCTACTACAAACATATTTACTAATATTGAGGTTGAATAGGAAAATTCTCTTGTTTTTGTATTTCGTACTCATATCTGAAAAAATATGGCTAACATAGTTCCTGTGGAAAAAGACCCTCAACTCTTGGATAGCATTGGCTACAAAAGCACCAAAATTGAGGACGCAATGTATATGAACGAGCTAACCACGCTCAACTTGGGTCCTACGCACCCTGCCACACACGGCATTTTTCAGAATGTATTACTAATGGACGGCGAAAAAATCGTAGCAGGCGAATCTACCGTAGGGTATATTCACAGAGCTTTTGAAAAAATCGCCGAGCAAAGACCTTTTTACCAGATTACTACCCTTACCGATAGAATGAACTACTGCTCCTCGCCTATCAACAATATGGGCTGGTGGATGACCGTAGAGAAACTTTTGGGTGTAGAAGTACCCCAAAAGGCTCAATATATGCGAGTAATCTTAATGGAACTGGCTCGCATAGCCGACCACATCATTTGTAATGGTATTTTGGGGGTAGATAGCGGGGCTTTTTCAGGATTTTTGTATATTTACCAATGGCGTGAGCATATTTACGACATTTATGAAGAAGTTTGTGGGGCAAGGCTCACTACCAATATGGGCAGAATTGGCGGTCTGGAAAGAGATTTTTCTGAAAAAGCTATTGCAGGCATCAAGAAACTGCTCAAAGAATTTCCTGCTGTACTCAAAGAGTTTGAAACACTTTTCAATCGTAATCGTATTTTTATGGATAGAACCATAGGCGTTGGAGCTATTTCTGCGGAAAGAGCCTTGAACTATGGCTTTACAGGACCTAATTTGCGAGCTTGCGGCGTAGATTACGATGTGCGTGTCAATGAGCCTTATTCGGGTTATCAGGATTTTGAATTTGATATTCCCGTAGGTGAAAATGGCGATACTTACGACCGCTTTATGGTACGCAACGAAGAAATGTGGCAAAGTTTGCGTATTATTCAGCAAGCAATGGATAAACTCCCCAAAGCCGAAGGTAGTTACCACGCCGATGACCCTCGCTATTACCTACCGCCCAAGCAGGAAGTCTATAAAAATATGGAAGCTCTCATTTACCACTTCAAAATTGTAATGGGAGAAATTGATGCTCCTGTGGGTGAGGTATATCATTGTGTAGAAGGGGGCAATGGCGAATTAGGCTTTTATCTGATTTCTGATGGTGGCAGAACGCCCTATCGTTTGCATTTCCGCCGTCCTTGCTTTATTTACTACCAGGCTTATACCGAAATGTGCAAAGGACAGCAAATCTCTGATGCCATTATGATTATGAGTAGCCTCAATGTAATTGCAGGCGAACTGGACGCCTAATAAACCACAAACGAGGGCTGAATTTGGATAAAGCCCTCGTTTGTTAAAAACATTTTTTTTACTTTTGTTTCGTATTTTTCAGCTTTTCTATTTTTTCATCAATTTCTTTTTTAGAGATTTTTTGTGGGGTTATTTTTTCCAATTCCCAAGCAAAAGCTATAAATTCACAAGGATTTATGCTCAAAAATGAAAACTCTGGTTTATCTTCCAAACAAAATGGAAATTCTATTCGTACAGGAAAACCTTTGATAGAAGGGTAAAACCATAGAAAATTATCAGGTATCGCAAATAATAAGTCAAAAAGTGGGAATTGTGGTACGTTCTCTATTTCTTGAGTTACCCAAATTTGTTGGGTCATTATTGTCTTTGTTTTAGAATTGACCTTCTGCACCAGATACTTTTCGCACTGATAGCCAGCTATCTTCTTTTTTTCGTTGGTTCGCATAATTTTGAAATCGCTATAGTTGATATTTTTCAGAGATAGCTTTTGGCAATGCTCACTATCACAATAAGTTAGAAAGTTTGCTTTATCAAAGTCATAATAACTTGAAATGAACGTAGTATCATTTTGTAAAGATTCTGATATGATAACTCTCTCCTTATATGTCAATTTTAGTACAAGTGTTGAATCTTTTCTCTTTCCTATTGAAAAATTAAAATTGACTTTAATATTGCTATTAGTATCAGCAATAAAAGGTTGTGTAGGAGAGAAACGATAAAAAATGTAACCTTCAAATTTTTTTTGGGCTTGCAGATTGGTAAAAATTAACCCAAACAAGGAAAGTAAAGCAAGGTGTTTCATAAAACTAAGATTAGAAATTATTGAAAGTGTTTTTTCTAGCAAGAATATTGAATTTTATCAAACGTAGCAAGTGATGATGTCGCTTAGAGCAACATCATCGCTATAAGCCTGAAAAAACATCTTAAATTTTATTTTTTTGCAAGGAAATTTCTATTGTTACTCATTGATTTTTTGTAAACAGACTTTTTAATAAGGGTGCAGTCAATAAGCTATTTCTGCTCCAAAACCATAGGTATAATATTTATCTTTACCCATTACACTGCCTTTATTTCCTTGTAATAGCCACATTCCATTGGCTAGGTAAAACATATCGCTGTTTTCGTTCTTTGTGTATAAAAGAGGTACATAAACATTTCCCCAACCCTCTTCGCCTTTAACTTCTATAACTTGCATACCTACAAACGCCCCATTTTCGGGAAAAGGTACTTGAAAGGTGGATATGTCAAGCCATTGAGATTTATAATCATTTATGGTAAAAATCATTTCTTTTTCTGTAAGTGGCAAATATGGTCGTTTCTGTTCATCTACCGAATAACACATCACTTTAATTTTGATATATTCGGGGTTTTTCAAAAATTTTTTTTGAGGTTTATTGCTGACAAGAGTTTTTTCAAAGAAGTTGTTTAGGATTGAAAAAGATTTCCAATGAAAGTTGTATATTTAGGTGCTGAAACTAAAATATTACTTTTCATGGAAATCTTAAGCAAAGATAATATAAAAAGGTATATAATGAGGTTGTTTAGGATTTATTTTTTTTGATAATTCTTCGGATAAAAATGACCATAAAGGATAAAATTAACAAATTTACCCACGTATCTACTCTGGTTTCATAGCGTATGATTAAAGCC
>NZ_JBRCWE010000038.1:0-6609 GCF_053497555.1 Raineya sp.
ATAGCTCCCCTCTCTTTTTGGAGAGGGGCTGGGGGTGAGGTCAAAAAACAAAGTATAACAAAAAAACTAAATTTTTTAACAAATTGTATTTCAAACACTTTGTACTTATAACTCACGTTAATTGTAAGAACTGGAAATTTAGACAACGATGCACTTTTAGATATTTTTGAAAATCATATTGAAAAAATTTGTCAATTTCTACAAGAGTATTCACTTATAGAGATAAACTCACTTGGTATAATTGCTCACAAGTAATAATCAAAATAAAATATGACAGCACTTTGGCTTATTTTAGTCCCTTTGGTAGCGAGTTTGATAGTATTTTTCATTCGCAATGAGCAAGCAAAGAAAGTAGCTTTGCTATTTAGCTTTGTTGAATTAGCTCTGGGCTTGCTCGTGGCTTATCAGTTCAATGCCTTTGCAGGAATGCAATTTGAAAATAAACTAATGTGGATTCCTTCGGCGGGTATTGCTTTTCATTTAGGCATTGACGGTTTAAGCATTATTCCCATTATTCTTACTACTTTTTTAGTACCATTTATTATTCTTTCGGCTTTTGGTAACCAATACGAAAAACCTAACGTATTTTATGGGCTGATTTTGCTGATGCAAGCCTCTTTGGTTGGTGTTTTTACGGCTCAAAGTGCATTTGCTTACTATCTGTTTTGGGAGGGAGCTTTGATTCCTATTTACTTTATTGCGGCACTTTGGGGGGGGGCAAATCGGATTAGAGTTACATTCAAGTTTTTCATCTATACTGTATTTGGCAGTTTGCTAATGCTTATCGCTTTTGTGTATATGTATATGCAAACGCCGGGCAATCATTCTGACGAGGCAAAAATTCTCTATCTTTTAGCTTTTGATAAAACAACTCAAAATGTGCTATTTTGGGGGCTTTTTATCGCTTTCGCTATCAAAATGCCTATTTTCCCTTTTCATACTTGGCAACCTGATACATATAGCGAATCGCCTGCTCCTGCTACAATGCTTCTTTCGGGCATTATGCTGAAAATGGCAATTTATAGCTTGTATCGTTGGCTTTTACCTATTTTGCCTGCGGGTACATTCAGCAATGCTTATTTTGTAACGCTTTTAGGGATTATCGGAGTGGTTTATGGGGCAATCATTGCTATCAAGCAAGATGATATGAAGCGAATTTTAGCGTATTCCTCTTTTTCTCACGTGGGTTTGATGTCCATAGGGCTTTTTACCTTTCAATTTGCAGGTATTCAGGGAAGTATGATACAAATGCTTGCTCACGGCATCAATATCGTGGGCTTATTCTTTGTGGTAGATATTATCCAACGCCGTACAGGGTTTAGAAATTTGAGCGATTTATCAGGACTTACCCAAAATGCCCCTGTGCTTACAGTGCTTTTTGCCATTTTATTTCTCGGCAGTGTTGGTTTGCCACTCACCAATGGCTTTATAGGGGAATTTCTACTTATCTCAGGTCTTGTAAAAGCCTATTGGGCAGACCCTGCCTATGCCCTGATTTTAGGAGCCGTAGCAGGACTTACACTCATTTTTGGGGCAGTGTATATGATTCGTATGTTTCAAGGGGCTATGTTCGGAGAGCCAAATGCCAATGCTCTGCAAATGAAAGACCTAACCTTGACTGAAACGCTTACGCTTTTGCCCTTGTGTGCTATGGTGATTTTGATGGGTGTTTATCCTAATTTATTTTTGAAAATGAGCGAACCCGCCGTGAGGGATTTATTAGATTTTGCATTTCAAAGAGTTCGGTAGAGCATTATGAAAAATCTTTCTGAAATTACTGAAAAAGCTATACAACACCTTCAAAAATATAGCAATAGCCTCACGAGTTATTCCGATGAGGCTTTTGCTTTCAAAGCGGAGGAAAATGTTTGGTCTTTGGGACAAATGTACGAGCATTTGCTTACTTCTACGGAGTTCTTTATAGCTCAAATTAGAGGTTGTTTGAAAGAAAAAAAAGGCAGTTTTGAAGGTGAAAAAACGCCTATTGGTGAGCAAATTATTGCCTTTGGTAGCTTTCCGCCTATGGAAATCAAAGTTCCTGAAAAATACCGAACAGCAGGCGAACCCATTGCCCAAAGCAGAAAAATTTATCAAGAACGCTTTCAGCAGCTAATTCAAGAATTGCCTGTTCTGCAAAAAGAAATAGAAGCCCAACCAACTCATTACAAACGCTTACACGCTATTTTTGGAATGATAACCGCCCCCGAGTGGCTTTGGTGTATTGAGGCTCATTTGCGTCATCATTTCAGACAGCAGGAAAAATTAGAAAAATTGGCAATAGAGCAAAATCAATAGCTATGCTATACTTATTTTTACGCCTTGTAGTTCGGATTGCTTTACGGATATTTTTCAGGCGTTTGGAAGTTGAAAATCAATCCTATCTTCATCTGGATACACCGCTCATTTACGTTGCCAACCACCCTAATACTTTTATGGACCCGCTTCTTATTGCCGCATTGAGCAGTAAGCGGGTTTATTTTTTGGCAAATGGAGGCATTTTCAATCGTTTTACCCGACCTATTTTCAAACTTTTTCAGATGTTGCCTATTTATCGCAAAGCGGATAAACCTGATAAGCCTCATTCACAAGCTGAACTCAACCGAATGAGCTTTCAGAAATGTTTTGAGCATTTGGCAAAGAAAGGAACTCTACTCATCTTTCCCGAAGGGACAAGCGTAATTGAAAGAAGGTTGCGAGAAATAAAGACAGGCACAGCACGCATTGCTTTGGGAGCAGAGTTTGAGCATAACTTTTCGCTGAATTTGCACATTGTACCCATTGGCTTGAACTATGACGATGCAGATAAATTTCGTAGTGAAGTTTTTGTAAAAGTTGGAAAGCCTATTCGGGTTGCAGACTATCAAGAAGGCTATAATCCCGAAAACTTTGCCGTAGTTGAAAAACTTACCCAAGACATTGAAGACGCATTAAGCCAACTTATCGTTATTACAGAAAATCAGGAACAAGAGCAGTTTATCAGAAACATTGAGATTTTATACAAAAACGAACTTTTCCGAGAGTTTCATTTGCAAAGAAAGAAAAGTGAAGAGTTTGCAATCATTAAAGAAATCATCAGGGGAGTAAAGTTTTTGGAGGCAAAAGATAGTAACTATTTCAAGCGTTTGCGAGTACAAATGGAGAACTATCTGGAAAATTTGAAGATTTTAGGCTTAAAAGATAGCATTTTTAGAGCCGAAAAGAAACCACCCTTGCTTTGGTTTTTGCTGAAAAGTATTTTCTTTCTGCTTTGGGGCTTCCCTTTATACCTTATTGGTTTGGTTTTCAATTATATTCCTTACATTTTGCCTTCTTATATTGCCCGTTTTGTGAGCAAAGATGTAGCTTACAAAGCACCGCTGATGATGATAAGTGGCATTTTCACCTTTTTGATAGCGTACAGCATTAGTTTGGGGCTAATTTATTATTTTACAGAAAATTTTCTTTGGTTATTTTTAGCTCTCTTGCTGATGCCTCTTTCGGGCTTTTTTGTACTTATTTTTGTAGCTTGGTGGAAAAAATTTAGAGCTGAAATGCAATCTATAAGGCTTTTTTTTCAGAAAGCCTCGCTTATGCAAAGCCTATTGGAGCAACGTAATGAAATTTTTGCCTCGCTGAAAAAAGCTCAAAAAGAATACCTTTCCCCATAGCAAAATCTTTATATGCAATAAAATTAGGTAATTGTTTAGGTATAGTTTGCAGTAAGGAAACAGGAAACAAGATACAAGAAATAGGATTTTTAGAAAATAGATGTCAGATAGAAAAAATGAGATAAAGGCTTGAACATCAAACATTGAACTTTTTGAACGTAAATAATTACAAAATTAGTTTTAGATTTTTCCCTTCTCAATTTTTGAAAATCTTGGTCTAAATCCTAAAAACCCTTTTCATCTTGGTATAATTTTTTGTAACTTTGCCTTAAAGCAAAACTTTTATGCAAACCGTCAGGAAAACCAAGTGGTTTGATGTAGAAATTTTTGAATTTGGCTACTCACCCATCGGCAAGCCTTTGATGACGGTTTGTAATTTTTGGGTTGAAGGCTTAATGATTGATACCGCCCAACGCAATGCTCAAAAACTGGTCGCCAAAACTTTTCAAAATAAAAATATAGAACAAATTGCTCTTACGCATTGGCACGAAGACCACATCGGCAATACGGCATATTTTTATCAGAACTACCAACCTACGATTTTTTGCCACCCTTTTACAGCCCAAAAGTTACGAACAGGCTTCAAGGTGCTTTTTTATGAGCAATTTATGTTTGGGAAAATAGATGCCTATCCCATTGCTACGCAAGATTTTCCCGAAAAAATTTGTACTGCCAATTACGAATTTTTACCCATACACACCCCAGGGCACTCTACCGACCACACCGTATTTTTAGAACCCAAGCAAGGTTGGCTTTTTTCAGGAGATTTGTTTGTAAGTCCGAAAATCAAGTATTTCCGAAAGGGGGAAGATTTGGGCGAGCAAATTCTTTCTATAAAAAAAATCTTGCAATACGATTTTGATACAATTTTTTGTGGGCATTACCCTCAAAAAACAGGAGGAAAAGAACTTTTTAGGCTTAAATTGCAATATTTTGAGGATTTCTACGAGGCTGTCAGAAACTATTACAATCAGGGTTTGAGCAGTAAAGAAATTATGAAGGCTCTGAAAATGAGAGAAATACATTGGCTCAAATATGTAACCTGTCTTGATGTGAGCGTAGAATATATGGTAACTTCTGTGATTAGGCGAGAGAAAAAACTGCAAAAACAAACGCTTATTGCTTAGTTGGGGAGTTGGCTCAAAATGTAAATTTTAAGATTTTCAGTATTTCATAACCTTATGTCTAATATTCTATGAATAATACTGCCTTTTCTTATCCCAAAACTACCGAAAAACACCCACAAAATCGTGTAGTGAGTGCCGAGTACAAATCAAGCCGTAATTTTTATGAGAGCGATAAGATACTGAAGCACTTTCTCAGAAAATTTCTTTCTGAAAATGCTTGGCAATATATGCTTGGAAAATGGCAAAAACTTGGAAAGCAGGCGGCTTGTGATATGGATTTGCTTTCGCAACTTGCCGATAAAAATCCCCCAGAACTGATAAAACGCAATTTTTTTGGTGAAACAATCAATGAAATTCGCTTTCACCCTGCTTATCATACGCTCTCACAAATTGCCATAGATGCCGAGATGTTTCGCGTAAAATGGCAACCTGATTTAAGAAAGAAATTTAGTACAGAACTACACAAGTTAGGATTTTCTTCGTTTTTCTTGTTCAATATGAGTGAGGGGGGCTTGCCTTGCCCTTTGTGTATGACTGACGGCGTTGCTCGCCTCATTGATAAATTTGCCAAAGAAGAGGACAAACAAAGGCTTTTGCCTCATATCTATACTACTCATTTGGAAGAGCTTTATACAGGAGCAATGTTCCTGACAGAAAAGGCAGGTGGCTCTGATGTAGGAGCTAATTTGGTAAGTGCCACACACTGGAAAGATGATTATTACTTGCTCAATGGTGAAAAATGGTTTTGTAGCAATGCCAATGCCGAAATTATTTTTGCTTTGGCTCGCACCAATCCTGAAATAAAAGGAACAAAAGGGCTTTCTATCTTTTTGGTAGAAAAAAACAAACCTGATGGCTCGCCCAATACAATGGAAGTAGTACGCCTGAAAGATAAACTCGGGGTGCGTTCTATGGCAAGTGCTGAATGTATTTTTACCGATACCGTAGGCAAACTCATAGGCAAAGAAGGGGAGGGCTTCAAGATAATGACCGAAATGATAAATCTATCAAGGCTCTATAATGCGGTAGGTTCGCTTTCGGAAATGCGGAGAGCTTTGATAGAGGCTTATCAGTTCCTTAAATACAGAATTTCCTTTGGGATTTCTGCAATAGAACACCCACTTATCCGTACCAAACTCACCGAACTTGCCAGCATCTATACCGCGACCTTTTATCTTACTTGGCACGCTATTCATACACTTGATAAAGCCGATAGCGGTAGTAACGAAGATGCAGAACTGCTTCGTTTGCTTACGCCGATGCTTAAAAAAACTGCCGCCGAGGCAGGTGTCTATCTCATACGTGAGTGTATGGAACTTATGGGAGGCATTGGTTACATTGAAGACGGCGTAATGCCCAAATTGCTTAGAGATACGCTGGTGTTACCGATATGGGAAGGAGCAGGAAACATTATGGTTTTGGATATGCTTCGGGCTTCGGTGAAGTCGGAAGGGCTAAAAATAATGCTTCCATTTATACAAAAACAACTTGCCGAATACGACTTTTTACTTGCTGAGCTACAAACCATTCAAGAGTTGCTTTTACAATTGCCTCAAATGGATAAAGAAACTACCGAAGCCACTGCCAAGCCACTTTTTGAGCGTTTGGCTATGCTTTATGAGCTTGCTCTTTTGAAATTTTACCAAGACTCGGAAAGTAGCGAATGGATTGAACCCGCCTTGCAGTATTTTTTACAAAAATTGCAGAAATCAACTCTTTCTTTGCAAAAGCCGCTTCCTCTTTCAGAAGTTGAAAAAATGATAGCTTGGGTGATAGATTGATAGAAATGCACAAATTAAATCGTCGTCCCTTAAAAAGTATCTAATAGTTTGATA
>NZ_JBRCWE010000039.1:0-30107 GCF_053497555.1 Raineya sp.
TCGTTGTACGAGGCTCGTACTTGTGTAAGAATTTGTCGGGTTAGTTGAGTTTGCTCAAATTCCGTTTGGTTGATTTTGAAGCGAGTTTGAAAAATTTTGCCTCTTTCTTTACGTAAAAAAAGCGGGAAACTGGCATCTAAGCCTATTTTATAGTTGTTGGCAAAATAATCGGCATTCATTTCAAATTTCATCGGATTGTACGCCGTAAGTACATTGTAATGCAAATTGATACGAGGTTTTACCCTATCTACCTGAAAGCGTCTTTCAATATCTAAATGAGTAAGTTTGAAGCGAACTTTCTGAATTTCAGGGTGATTTTGCTCGGCAAATTGCAAAAGTTCATTCAATCGGGCTTCGCTGAAAATCTCAATTTGAGCAATTGTTTCAGGAACGGCGTTTTCGGGTAATTCTACGGGCAAGTTTTCATTCCATAAATGCACAGAAAGTAAAAGCCCTGCATTACGAAAATCTATTTCAGCTTGGCGAAGTTGGATAGTACGCTCTTGAAGTGTGATTTTTGCTTCCACAGAATCAATAGCCGCCGCCTCTCCAAATTGAATCATCTGCTTGATAAAGTTGTAACGCTCTTCGGCAAGCTCATAACCTTTACGAATAAAACGCAACTCATTGTAGCGAGCATACCATTCCCAATAATCTTTGGTAGCAGAAAAGAAAAGTTTATTGAGTTCTTTAATTCTTTCGGCTTCTGCGATTTGTTGCATTACTTGGGCTTGCCGAAGGGTTGCACGACGAGCATCAATAAGCAGATTTTGCCCCAATGGAATGCTAATACCTGCATACACCAAACCTCTATCAGGCGATTTATTTTCGGTATTAATGAGTTCTCCTTCGTTGAGTTCGTAGCCTGCTTTCAGTTCTCCAATCCAAATGGGAGCTTTCAGACGGCTATCCCAATAGCTGTAATAAAATTTATCTTTGAGCGTCTTTTGGAGGTAATCTACTTCCAATTTAGGGTCAAAATTTCCACGAGCTATGCGGATTTCTTCTTGGGCAATTCGTGGGAAAAGGTCTATCTGCTTGACAATCGGGTGGTGGCGAAGCATTTGAGCATACAAATCTCGCAAAGAAAATACTTGCAGAGTATCTTGGGCGAAAAGACACCTTGCAAATAAAACAAGCAAACAAAGAAATAAATTTTTTTTCATAGCACAAGCTACTTGTATAAATTTTGACAAAATTGTGAAAAAAATTTCACAATTTACTTGCTTTTAAGAATAATATTGTTTTACAGCTATTTTACACAGCCACATTCAATTTATTATCCTTCTACCTATTATTAAAGATTTAACTTAAATCTACCTATCAGTTTCTAACGTTATTTTGACAATAAACGCAACAAATGTTGCACTCTATCAGATTTATATTCTCCCTCTTTGAAGCAAGATTGGTTGAGCATACGTTCATCATTTTTATTAGTTATTTTTTTACTGATTTCATCAATGTGCATAACTAAAAAGTGTTCCTGAAACAAAAACCACTTTTCCAACAAGTCTAAATAATCCTGCCTTTGTGTAATCCTGTTTTGGGGCTCACTCAAAAAAGTCAGCTCATTCATAAAATGAGGGGTAGCAATTGTATTGATAATCTCTAAAATCGCCTCCATTGTACCTTCTACACCTGAAAGATAATCCCAAAATTCTCCTGCTAATAAAATTTCATTTTCATCAAAATACTTAGTAAAACCGACACTATAATCCATAAAGCGTTTTTTATTGTAACCACAGGGGATATCGCTTAGAGGGTCAAAGGGAAAAGCTAAGAAATAACTAATGTTTTTTTGTGGATATCTATTTTTTAATGCAGCTTTTGCTTCTAGAATTTTTTGTTTTTCTACTCTAAATATACCTTTGTTAGGCTTTACGGTTTTTATTTCAATACACACAATTTCAGTGTCGTTTTCATAAAATACATCTGCTGTAAAATCTGTACCCTCTACAAGATTACTTGTAAGCACTTTCTGAAAAATCATATTATTTTCATTAGCTAAAGAAGGCATTTTGTTACCGTTGCTCAAATCAGTAATAATTTTTGAAATGAAATCTTTTTGCTCTTGTTCAATCGGCAAATTATTCCTTTTACTGGTAGTGAATTCTCTTTTTTCTCCCCCGCAAAGAATGTGAGCAGTATTTTCAAAGAAAGATTGCCCCAAACTCGTATTTAAGCCGTGCAACCAACTACTTAAACTAATGAGCGTAGGAATAGATGAAACTTTACCATTCAAATTATATGAAAAAGCCTTTACAAACGCTTCGTGAAAAGGTGCATTACGATTGCTACTAACATCATTAGGAAATTTTTCAAACTGATGGTAAAGAGTTCTAATAACCTGAACAGCAATTTTTTCTTTCAATGTATTGCTAATTGTCATATTGAATTTCTTTTTAGATGAAAAATAATCTCTGAATATGCACCCTTATCTTTTTCAGTTCTATTTAGCACAGGTCGTTTATATTGATTAACAATTTGCATACCTGCCATTTCAGCAATTTGTGAATAAAGATTAAACTTATCATTGGCTACTAAAAAAACATCATAATCATCAGCTAAAAATTTTTTGCAATTATTGAGTACATTAGCAATAGCTTTTACATAATCTTGTTGAGCTTGTTTAGTTTGCTTTTTAGACATAGAGCCGATTTCCTGTTCATCTTTACGTTCAAAGCCGAATAAATCATAGGCGTAGGCGTGCTGTTCGTGATAGTCAATCAAACCTACATACGGCGGACTTGAAAAAATACCCCTAATTTTTTTTTGTTTGACTAATTCGTAAAAATCAAAATGTTTTTTTTCTAATTCTGCCAGAATATCTATGGTTTCCGAATTGCCGTTTAGACAATATTGGAAGGTGTTTGTTCGTAATTTTGAAAACTCTGCCAATCGTTGAATAGTATCTTTGCAGTATCTTTCCCACCACGAGAGTATAGAAAACAAAGGTTTACATATTTTGCCGTGTTTGGCACAATAGTATGGAGTGGTTACAGGTTCTACCAAAGTTGCCAAATCTGCGTGAGTTGTTGCTCTACAACTACGAATAGTACGACTCAGAATCACCGTGAGTACATTTTTTACCTGTAAATCTTGCACTTCTTTAATTTGCTCAAAAACAAAATCAATCTCATTGCGAACCGTTTGTAAGTACCATTTTTCCAAAAAGGTGTTTTGTTTATCTTGTTTAACTTTGATTTGATATTTGGTTATCAATTCATAAAACTTTTTCAAAACAATTTTTTCGTGTAATTCGGTATAGCTTTCTTCGTCAATTTCTTTTTTTCTTACCTTTATCTTAAATTCAGGTGAGGGAAAGTATTTCTTATCGTAATCGGTCAAAAATTCGGCGAGTTCTTTTTCAAAAGCAAGATGTGATGAATTAGCCACAAATTTTTTAAGAGCTTTACTTATTCTTTCAGTTTCTTGATAAAGTTCTGTAAAATCTACTTTTGAAATTTTAACATTACTAATCAACGCATTAAAAGCTGATATATCTACCCCAATAGCATGTATTCCTAACTCATTTGCTTGCACCAAAGTTGTTCCACTGCCACAAAAAGGGTCAAGCACAATATCTTCTTTGTTGAAAAAGACTTGTTTTTTGAACTCATCTGTATGTCCATCTAAAAAATACTCTACCAATTGGGGAATGTATTTCCCCTTGTAAGGATGCAAACGATGTACATGTTTCGTAGTTTCAGCCTCTTTAAGATGCTCAAAGCTCAATGACCAGTTCAAATCATCGCCTAATTTCTTTTTCCAATCCAACTCTCTGCGACCATAGAAATTTTCATAATATTTGATAAGTTCTTGCTTGCTAATCAGAGTTAAGCCATTATTATCAACCTTTGGTACTCTGCCGTAGTTTAACAAGTAAGTAATATTTGAAACCGTTACGTTTTTGTTAATATATTTACTGGCAAAATCCGCCGCTTCTCTAATGGTAAATAAAGTTGATGTTTCAGATATTTTTTCCTCTTTGATAGTATTTATTTGCAGTTGCTTTTCCATTTTTATCTGATTTTATTTACAAAAGTAGTAAATTCGCACATTCTTTGAAAATCAACAAGTAAAAAACTTATGCCACAAGTTTTCATCACAGGAGCCACGGGACTTTTAGGAAGCTACCTTGCCAAAGGATTTGTAGATAAAGGTTATGCTGTAAAAGCTCTCAAAAGAGATAGTTCAAAAATGGACTTTTTGGGTGAATATGCTCATAAAATAACTTGGATAGAAGGAGATATTTCGGATTTAGTTATTTTAGACAAAGCCATAGAAACGGGCGATATGGTTATTCACTCGGCGGCGGTAGTTTCTTTTGATAGTGCCGATAAAGATTTGATGATGAAAACCAATGTAGAAGGTACTGCCAACGTAGTAAATACCTGTTTGAGCAAGGAAATAAAAAAATTGATTCATATTAGCTCAGTGGCGGCTTTGGGTAAAAAAAAGGGACAAACCTACGTAAATGAAGAAAGTCGTTGGGAAGATTCAGACTGGAATACGAATTACGCTCAAAGCAAATATCTTTCGGAATTGGAGGTTTGGCGAGGTATCAATGAAGGTTTGCCCGCTGTAATTGTCAACCCTTCCTTGATTTTTGGAGCAGGTAAATGGCAACAAACCAGCCTAAAAGTATTTGATTACATTGCCAAAGGCGGAAAAATGTACCCCACAGGCACCGCCAATGTAGTTGATGTACGCGATATTCTCAAAGCAGTGTTGTATTTAGCAGAAAGTAACATCACGGGAGAGAGATTTATTTTAAACGGACATACTTTAAGCTACAAAGAACTTTTTGAAAAAATAGCAAATTTAATGAATAAAAAGCCTCCGTTCTTGAAGGTAAGTCCTTTTTTAGCTGAAATTGCTTGGCGGATAAGCAGTTTAATAGCTCTTTTTACCTTCCGCCGACCTTTTATCAGTAAGGAAACAGCTCGCAATTCTCAAAGGCAAATTGTTTATCAAAATGAAAAAATCCGAAAATTTATACCTGATTTTAGTTTTACACCTTTACAAGAAACATTGGAATGGGTAGTAAAAAATAAGCAATAGCTTTACTCTATCTGATACGCTTTACTTACGATTTCGTGTATAATCTTATCCAAATCTTGGGTAGCTTGCAAGAGATAATCAAAATATTTCTGATTTTCTTCACTCATTTTGGATTTATCCATCAGTTGCATCAGACCTAAAATATTTGCCACAGGCTTGCGAACTTTATGCGATTGGATATAAGCAATTTCACGCAGTTGTCTATTCTGCTTTTCCAGAAGCAATTCGTATTTTTTACGCTTATCAATATCAGAGGCATTGTAAGAAACCCCTATAAGATTTCCTTCTTCATCATAAGCAGGAAAAAAAGAAACCAAAAACCAATACTGCTCACCATTTTCAAGGTCTATACAAAGTTCCTCAATAATGGTCTCGCCTTGTAAAGTTCGCTTCATATAGTTTTGAAAATCGGTTTGGCGTGTAGGTACCACATATTTTCTGAAATCATCACCTTCTTTTATTTCTGCACCAAAAAAAAGTTTTACATTCTCAAAGGCTTTTTTATTGAAAGATAGCACCTTAAAATCGGGGGCAAGAAGTATATTGTTATCATTGGTACTATCTACGATAGCACGCAGTTTGATTTCAGAATTTTTGAGTTTATCTTGAATCCGTTTTTTTTCGTCAATATCCAAAGTAACCAATGAAACCCCTAAAACTCGCCCTGCTTCATCATATACAGGGGCATACTTCATTTTTAGCCAGATTTTCTTATCCTGAATCTTTCTTTCTCTCTCTATTTCAATAATTTCGCCTTGCATAGCTCTTTTGAAAGCCTCTGTAAAATCTGAGTGGGCTTCGGGCATTACAAAGTCTAAAAAATTATCATTTTCGCTTAAATTTTTATTAAAAATCATCTGCGAGAGTTCTTGTGCTTTTTGATTACACAGAAGCACTTTGAAATCGGGACTGATAAGCACCTGACTATACTCCGAGCTTTCCAACAATGCTCTCAACTTGGTAGCATTGGCTTTGATAAGTTTCTGACTCTCTGCTAAAAAGGAAACGTCATAACCAATTCCTAAAATACCACAAACTTCCCCTCTCTGATTTTTGAAAGCGGAAAAATCCCAATGGGTAAGGTAAAACCCCTGCTGATTGGCTGTTTTTTTGCGTAAATAAAGTGAAAAGTTTTTTTCGGGATATTGAAAGCACTTATCTACCGTATCTTTGCAAAGCTGATGGTCATCGGGGGCAATGGTATGCAAGCAAGAAGTACCCAGCACTTCGTTTTCAAAAATAAAATTTTTTCTGAAAGTTTCATTATGATACACATAATTGCCTTGTGAGTCTGCCACAACCACAGCGAGTATCTCACTATGCACCAGATACGAAGGAAGCGATGCCTCAATTTCAACTTTTGTCATTTAGCAAAGTTTAGGGCGAAAAAGTATCTAAAAAAAAATCCATTGTCAAGCATTTTTCTTTCATATTATACTGAGATGAAAGCAGTTTTTAGGGTTTTTGTGATTTTATCTTTTGATATTCAAAGACTTGTAGCAATACAATAAATATCTGAGCTCTTGCCTCTTATTTCCTATCTCTTTAATTCATTTATATTTTCAACTTTTTACGCAATTCAGTTGGCAAAGCCTCTTTATGAAGCATTATGGAAATGGTTTTCATTTTGAAAAAATCTTCGCTCATATACAGAAATCCGTGAAACTTGCTTATTTCTCCCCAAGAGTTTTTGATATAAAACCAAGTTTTGGTAGGTATTTGGGTTATTTTTTTGCTTCGCTTGGTACGAGGCGGATTTTTTTCATTTTTTTCTTTAGCAATGCCTACAATATGCATTACGTGTTCTATTTGTGTAGAGCCATTTTTGATGTATCTTTGTCGGTTTTCAGGACTTATTTTTATGGTATCGGGTAAAAACGCCAAGCCCTGCTCTGCCGAAAAAGTAGGTTCTACGTTATCGCCATTCCATACAACTCCAAAACCTTTGCGAATAGCATTTTGAGTAAGTTCCCAAAATTCTTGCAAAGGAACATTGTAATACCCTTCTTGCATCCAGTTGTATTTGTCTGGTAATATTATTTTCTGATAAAAAGGCTCACCGAGCCAAGAAGTAACCTGCACATAATCATCAGGATTGATTTTTAAGTAGTTTTGGGCAAAAGTCTGCGGCGTATAAGTTTGCCCTTCATAGATAAATTTTTCAGGTACTTTGCCCAAAAAAAGGTCTAAAACTTTTTCTAAAAATGCTTTATCCGCTTCATTCAAAGATTTTTTGCCATTGGCAATAAAATTTTGTGTAGCCTGCCACATCAGCGTATCAAGCGGTGGGTGATAATGTTCCTGAAAAAAGACTTTCCCATTGTAAATCCTTTCAGGCACAATTCCAAAATGACGAATAGTATAAAGTACATCGTGAGGTTGCCCTCCTGCCGTAAAAAAGGTTTTTCCTGCTGTTTGTAAATATTTTTCTACTTTCAGCGGGTAAGTTTTACGGGCTACAAACATTTTAGATAAAATTACACTTGGTTTGTTTTGTCTCATTAGTTCGCTTTCAAAAAAAGAACAAGTAGCAAAACTCCAACACGTCCCCGAATAGGATTGATTTTCTACTTTATGGCAAGGAATTAGCACCTCCATTTCAAAATCTTGAGTGGGTTGTGCTTGTAAGCTCCCAAAAGCCAAGCAAAGCAATATACATAAAAACAAACGTAACATTTTGATTTTCTGATTTTTCAAATGTAAGAAAATAAACACAAAAAAGCAAATATTTTGATAAACAAACTCCACACAAAGAAGTTATTTAGGCACAATTTGCAGTAGGGAAGTAGGAAACAAGAAGCAGGATAAAGAATTTTAGATAATAGATGTCAAAAACAAAAAATGAGAAATAAAATTTTTAGAGGCTTGCACTACTTTTGGATAGGAATAAACTACCAAACAAAAAAACTGCCGTCAGAAACAGCAGTCTTTTTACGTATGCTTATTAAAATCAACTTATTTTGGTTTATTTTTGCTTTTTACCTGAAAATGCTTTGAGGTAATCTTTTACGGCATTCATCATTACATTGTAACCTCCCACTCCCGATGCCGAAAACTCTTTGAAAGGACGCATAAAAGGCTCAAACCAAGATTCATACATTTTATTCCATACTTCATTGATTTGGTCTATGCTTCCTGTTTTGAAAATATCGGCATAATTGCCTGCGTGGTCTTTGATGTAATCAAACCAATTTTTACCAAAGTTTTCTTGCATTTTTTGCAAATCCAAGAGATGATTGGGCATTGTAATACCTGCGTGCTTCTGCAAAAGCTCATTCATTTCTTGCATCAGTTTGGTTTGTTCATCAAACCACTTCTTGTAGGCTTGTGTAAATTCTTCTACGAAATTCTCCTTTCCCCAAGCCTCTGCAATATGACGAACTGCCTCCAAAAACAACTCCATTTGTTTGGATTGCACTTTCGTCAGAATTTCCAACACCTCTTTGCTTTGGTTCATAAATGTTTTATTTTCTTAACGCAAAAGTAGTGAGAATGTTCTTGCTTTCAAAGGAATATTTACTTTTTTTTGCTGTAAAAATTTCATTTTTTCCATTTTTTAATAATTTCATTGTACTTTTCAAAGATTTTACAAAAATGTCAAACAAAATTTTATTTGGTTATCCCATTGTTTTTTTGAAAAAAATTTTACAAAGCTTCAAAAGTCGGATTTTTCTTTTAGAAACTTGCCATAAATACCTTTTTTGTTTGATTTTTACTTTTTCTGCCTGTAAAAATCAAGAAAAAATAAGCCAAAATTGGTATCATTGGAAAGGAACTCTTCATCTGGATAGCTTGGAACGCAAGTATGCCGAACATTTGCAAAGCAAAACGCTTTATTTACGCTTTTTTGATGTAGATTTTCACCCCGAACAAAAAGCTATTCCCATAGGCGACTTGCAGATACAAAATACAGATATAAAGCCTTTTCAAAAAGTTGTAGCAGTGGTTTTTGTTACCAATCGTACAATGCTACAAAGCCAACCCGCTGAAATACCGCTTTTGGCTAAAAAAATATCAGAAAAAACATTTAGCAAAGCTCAAAATAACCAAATACCCTTGCAAGGCATACAAATTGATTGCGACTGGAGCGAAAAATCCAAAGAAAACTTTTTTTTACTATGCAGAACAATGAAACAAATTTGCACAGAACAAAAATTATCCTTTTCAGTAACTATTCGTTTGCATCAGTACAAATATTTTTCACAAACAGGCGTACCCGATGCCGATGCAGGGATTTTAATGCTATACAATGTAGGTGATATTGAAGGGAAAAATACTGAAAACTCTATTTTAGAGCTATCGCTTGTAGAAAAATACTTGCAGAATGCCGAAAAGTACCCTTTGCCACTCAAAGTAGCTTTACCTATTTTTCAGTGGGCGGTTGTGAAGCGTATGGGGAAAGTAGTGCATTTGCTTTCCGAAATCACAGAAAGAGATTTAGAACAAAATCTCCAATTAAAAAAAATTCAAGAAAAACGTTACAAAGTGAGAGAAAATCATTATTTTGGGGGTGTTTTTCTGTATGAACAAGACGAATTGCGTTGGGAAAATGTAAGCCTTGAAAATCTTGAAAAACTTACCAAAGCAGTTGCTTCTAAAATACCTACTACCGAAATGATTTTTTACCATTTAGATAGCCACCTCATTCAACAATATCCTTATGAAAAACTTCAAAATTTGGTTCATTATTGGTTTTAATGTATTTGCTCTCTGCAACACTTGGCACGTAGAAAGTTGTGCCTACTTTGAGCCCGACTGGGAAATTTATCGTTTTTTCAATCCCGAACTATCTCAAAATAGCCGATTTCGTCCTTTGTATTTTTCTTTCAGTCGTTTTTATGAAAACGAAGATGTAATGCAGAAAAATGAAAAAGACGAAAATCTGATAGAATGGCAAACTTTTATGGAAAATAAAGTTTCTGCCAAAGACTTAGAAGCCATCATCTATAAATCTACCCAAGCCGATTGGGATAAAATTCGCAGTTTTGTGCTTTTGCAAAAACCGCTCAACGACAAAAAACTGGCTGAAAATAGTGTTGTGCAATATTGGGCAACACAAAAAAAAGATGCCGAATCTATTGAATATCTTTCTTTTGCCAAAAAATGTGAGCGTTATACATTTGTTGAAAGCCCTTGGGCAGAAACGCCCCCCAATGCCCAAGAAAATCTTTTAGCGTATTCCAAAGAAGCAGAAAAACGTTTTTCTTCTGCCAAAGATGTATTCATTAAAATTCGCTATGGCTATCAAGCGGTGCGTTTGGCTCATTATGCCAAAGACTACAAAAGAACTATTTTGCTCTACGACAACCTGCTTGAACCTCTCAAAACTGAAAATATCATAAAATACTGGGCAATGGCTCATAAAGCAGGTGCTTTGCAAAAAATGGGGCAAAATGCTCTTTCTGCTTATCTTTTTGCTCTTGTATTTGAAAAATCTACTGCCAAGCGAATTAGCTCTTTTTTGAGTTGTAAAATTTTTACAGACGAGGATTGGAAAAAAGCGTTAAGCCTTTGCAAAAACAATCAAGAAAAAACTACTTTATTTTTCATCAGAGGCATACACCCCCAAAATTTAATACTCCCCGAAATGATGGCTATTTATAGCCTTGTACCTGACTCCGACTATCTGGATATGCTTCTTTTGCGAGAAATGAATAAAATTGAAATGACCTTAATGCCCTTGCGTAGCACAGAAAGTGGCTTTTCAAATACCGACCAAATTGCTTTGTACCGAGCCTATCTGCCCAAACTTAAATCTTTTGTAATGCAGTATCTCAAAACTGCTAAAAACCCTCAAAAACAGGCTCTTTGGGTAATGGCTTTGGGTTACTGCGACTATCTGCTTGATAAGCCCCAAGAAGCACGTAAAAGTTTTGCTTCGCTCAAAAAAGAAAACCTTTCCCCTGATGCCCAAAAGCAAATACAGGTTTTTGAAACAATGCTTGAACTTGCCGAGCTCAATATTTTAGAAAAAGATACCGAAGAAAAAATTTATCAGAAAGTAGTAGCTACACAAAGTAGAGCCTTGAAAGAACTTATGCGAGGTACTTTTGCACGCCTCTATGAAAGACAAGGCGAAAAAGCCAAAGCCTACCTTTCGCAAGCAGACCTCTACCGAATTAAAACCGAACAAAAACTCCTTGACGAACTCATTGCTTTTGCCTCACAAGATAGCTACACAAGTTACGAAAAAGAACTCTTGGCTAAAATTGATACTCAAAATCCTAAGGCTATTTTGCAGGAAATAAAAGCTACTATTTTGTTTCGTGAAGGAAATTTAGATGAAGCAGAAAAACTTTTCCGTCAGTCGGGTATAAATTTACCCCTTGAAGGCGACCCTACCAGCGATGAAATCATTGATTGTATCAATTGCCCTCGCAAAAAAACTTACACCAAACTCAACTTGATTAGCCAAATTAAAAGTTTAGAGGCACAAGCCCGCAAGGGTTCGGCAGATGCTTATCATAAACTTGGTAATATCCATTACAACACCACTTATTTCGGACACGCTTGGAAAGCTATGGACTACTGGCGTAGCGGTTCGGCAGTAAGTTTCCATACCGATTGCTCCAAAGCTCAAGAATATTACGAAAAAGCCGCACAACTCTATGAAAAGGCAGGCAACCGAGAAATAGCGGCTCGCCTCACTTTTCTTGCCGCCAAAGCCGAGCAAAATCAAATGTTTATGACTGATAAGTTCAAAAAAGAGCAAAATGAAAAAATGTTTAGTGGAGGCATTGGTTTTATGTTTATACCCGAATACCGCACCAACTTCCAAAACCTTAAAAACAAATACCGAAATACGCAGTTTTATAGAAATGCTCTGAAAGAATGTTATTATTTCAGTTATTTTGTGAGATAGCAATATTTTAGCAATAGCTTGAACATTTTGAACATCAATACTTGCTTTTGGCTTATTGAAACAACACAACACCAAATTAAACACATAGATTATGAAATTTTTATATTTTTTGAAAATTGTCGGACTTTCTTGGCTTTTTTCACTTCAATTCGTTTTTGCCCAACTTAAACCCTACGAAATTCCTGAAAATATTGAAGTAGAAAATATCAGTAAATATTTTGTGTATTACGAAGATGCTTCCAAACTGATGTCGCTGAAAGAAATAGACAAAATGGAAGCAGAAAAATGGAAACCCATTACCAAAGATGACCCCAACTTGGGTTTTAAGAAAATCAATCTTTGGCTCAAATTTCAGTTACACAACAAAACCAACAAAACAGAAACTTTCTATTTGGAATTTGACTACCCTCTTTTGGATAAAGTAGATATTTTTAGCCAAAATGGGGAAAGTGCTTGGGAAAAAGTAATAAATACAGTCGGAGATGCTGTTCCGTTTGGTACAAGACCTTTCTTTTATAGAAATCTTGTTTTTCCGCTCAAATTAGAGCCTTTTGAAACCCGCACTTTTCTTATCAAAATAGATAGCGATAGCTCTTTGCAATTTCCTGCCTATCTTTACTCTCTGCCAAGACTTATCAAGCATATAGCCGTTACGGATATACTCTTTGGCTTTTTTTATGGTATTTTGCTCATAATGGGTATTTACAATTTGGTACTATTCTTTGCTATTCGCAACAATAGCTACTTGTATTATGTGATTTACATTGTTTTCTATGGCACTGTTCAAGCGGCACTCAACGGACACGCCTTCCAATACTTATGGTCTAATGCCACTTGGTGGGCAAATACCGTGATACCTGTGGGTTTGTGTGCAGGCGGAGCAGGAGCTATTCTATTTATGATTTCATTTTTAAGTACAGAAAAATACCTGCCTCGTTTCAATAAAGTTTTATGGGGTATTGTAGCTCTACTGGGTATGTTTTCTCTGCTTGGCTTCGTCCTTCCTTATCCTATTTCGGTAAGAATAGGTACTGTGGCTATGCTTGTAGTAGGTATTGTAGAGCTTTCAACAGGTTTGGTAGTTTGGCGTATTGGAAATAAATCGGCAATTTACTTTATTTTATCTTGGGCATTTTTCCTTGTAGGTATAATGATGGTAGCTCTTATTGCCACAGGAGCTATCCCCAATCACCCTTTTTTACGAGTTTCGCACCTTGTTGGGGCAATGTTTCAAGTCGTAGGGCTTTCTTTTGCTCTGGCAGATAGGGTAAATACCATTCGCCGTGAGCGTGCTGTGGCACAAGCCGAAGCCTTGAAGGCTTTGGAAGAAAATGCTCGTATCATCAAAGAGCAAAATGAAATGCTGGAGCAGAAAGTTGCCGAAAGAACACGTGAATTGCAACAGAAGCAAGAAGAAATCCTTACCCAAAACGAGGAATTGCAACAACAAAGAGAAGAGATTATGGCTCAAAGAGATTTCATAGAACGAAAAAATAAAGAACTTACCGAACTCAATACGCATATGAGCCAAAGTATCCAGTATGCAAGTCATATACAAAAGGCGATTTTACCCGATGAAGAGGTCATCAGAAATTATGTAAGCGATTTTTTCCTTATTTATTTTCCCAAAGATGTAGTTTCAGGGGATTTCTACTGGTTTTCTAAAATAGAAAATCATCTTTTCTTTGCCGCCGTAGATTGCACAGGACACGGCGTTCCCGGTGCTTTTATGAGTATGATAGGCAATACTTTACTCAATAAAATCATTAACGAAAACAAAATCTTTGAACCCGCCCAAGTGCTTTCTGCCCTCAATGAAGGAGTAATTGCTTCGCTCAGGCAAAGAGAAACAGGTAATAACGATGGTATGGACGTATGTCTGTGCCGCATTGATATTAAAAACGAAGAAGAATTTGAATTGTATTTTGCAGGAGCCAGACGTCCTTTATACATTTTCAAAGATGATACCATTATTGAACTGAAAGGCTCACGCAGTCATATCGGCGGAAGTGGTTTGGGAATTATGCAAACCCCTTACGAAACCTATCATTACTCGCTCCAAAAAGGAGATGTCGTCTATCTTTCTACAGATGGCTATACCGATAACCCAAACCCCGATAGGCAAAAATTCGGTACCGATAAACTCAAAACTTTACTCTTACTTTATGGTAAAGAACCCTTAGATAGACAATGCTATTTTTTGAAAGAAGAACTCTTAATGTTTCAAAAAAATGCCCCCCAAAGAGATGATATTTTGGTAATGGGCATACGATTGTAAAATTTTATTTTGCCAGAATAAACAATAACGTAAAAATATTTTAATTTTTTCTTGCTTATATTAAACTTTTGTTACACTTTTGCATAGTCTTTTTACGTATGCTTATTAGTGGTTCTCATAACCCTCTCTGAAAGAGGGTTTTTTTCTTTTGGCTTTTTCCAAGTTCATTTTTAACTTTGCTCTCCTAAAATATAAGCAAATTGAAAAAAGTCATCATTAGTGGCGGGGGTACAGGCGGACACATCTACCCTGCCATAGCTATCGCCAACGAAATCAAACTGCAAGCCCCTGCTACTGAAATTTTGTTTGTAGGTGCGAATAATCGTATGGAAATGCAAAAAGTACCTCTGGCAGGATATAAAATTATTGGCTTAGATATTGCTGGAATTCAGCGAAAGCTAAGTAGCGAAAATTTACGCTTCCCCCTGAAACTCCTGAAAAGTTTGACACAAGCTCGCAAAATTCTGCAAGATTTCAAACCTGATATATGTATAGGTGTAGGAGGATATGCCAGTGCCCCTACACTGCTAATGGCTTCTTTGATGAAAATCCCTACACTCATTCAAGAGCAAAACAGCTACGCAGGCATAACTAACAAACTTTTGTCAAGAAAAGCTAAAAAAATATGTGTAGCCTATCCCCAAATGGATAAATATTTTCCCAAAGAAAAAATTGTTTTCACAGGTAACCCTGTACGAAAAGATATTTTAGAACTTGAAAACAAACGCCCCAATGCCTTGCAACATTTTGGCTTGCAAGAACATAAAAAAACACTTCTTGTGATAGGTGGTAGCCTTGGAGCAAGAACTATCAATTTGAGCATACAAAAAAACATACATAGGCTCATAGAAAACGATATTCAGGTAATCTGGCAAACGGGTAAAAATTTCTACGAAACTGCTCAAAAAAGTGTATCCGAAGCCAAAACAACCCTTATCAAGGTTTTTGATTTTATCAATGTAATGGATTTAGCCTATTCGGTGGCAGATGTGGTTGTTTCCAGAGCAGGAGCTTTATCTATTTCAGAATTATGTTTGGCAGGAAAGCCTTGTATTTTAGTTCCCTCTCCCAATGTAGCCGAAGACCACCAAAGTAAAAATGCCAAGGTGCTTGTAAATAATAAAGCCGCCCTAATGGTTGCCGATAAACACGCCGAAGCCTTTTTAGTAGGCGATGCGATTGATTTGCTTTATGATGAAGCTCTGCAAAAAGAATTGCAGAAAAATATCAAACGCTTTGCCAAGCCCAATGCCGCCCAAGAAATTGTCAGAGAGATAATGCAGATTTGGTAAAAAAGAAAACGACAGGCTCGTAAGCCTGTCGTTTCAGTTTAGTTTTAGATAATCTATGCAGTTACTTCTTTCTTTTTTGCAAGCTCTGCGAGTTCAAGCGTTGTATCGTGAGGCAACATTTCCTCTTTTTCCAATGCAATCATTTCGTTTTCGTGAGGCAAATTGGAATGAGGTGTCATTGAGTATGGTACGTTTTGAGGGATAAAGTCGGTAAATCCGTCTTTTTCAGCATTAGGCTTGCTATAATCGTAAGCCCAACGGTATACGAAAGGAATTTGACCAGGCCAGTTGCCGTGTCCGGGTTCAATAGGCGTAGTCCATTCCAAAGTATTAGAATTCCAAGGATTTTGGGTAGCTTTTCTACCTCTCCACATTGAGTAGAAGAAGTTGAAACCAAAGATAAGTTGAGCACCAAAAGTAATCACGGCGGCAACACTAATAAATTGGTTCAAATTCAAATATACCTCATCACGGAAGGCGGCATAAGCCGAAAACTCATAATAACGGCGAGGGAAACCTGCAATTCCGATAAAGTGCATAGGGAAAAATACCAAATACACCCCTACGAAAGTAAGCCAGAAATGAATGTAACCCAATTTTTCATCCATCATTCTGCCAAACATTTTAGGGAACCAGTGATAAATACCCGCCATCATACCAAAAAAAGAAGCTGAACCCATTACCAAATGGAAGTGAGCCACTACATAATAAGTATCGTGCAAGTAAATATCCAGAGCATTGTTACCCAAAATAATACCTGTTACCCCACCTGAAATAAAAAGAGAAACTAAACCTACTGAAAAAAGCATTGCAGGAGTATAACGGATATTTCCTTTCCATAGCGTAGTAATATAATTGAAAGCTTTTACTGCTGAAGGTACTGCAATAATAAGCGTTAGGAACATAAAGATACTACCCAAGAAAGGATCCATACCTGTTACAAACATATGGTGAGCCCAAACGATGAAAGATAGCACCGCAATACCCAATATTGAACCCACCATTGCCTTGTAGCCGAAAATAGGCTTGCGAGCATTGGTTGCAATAACTTCGGAAGTAATACCTAAAGCAGGCAAAAGAACAATATACACTTCGGGGTGCCCAAGGAACCAGAATAAGTGTTGATACAAAATAGCACTACCGCCTGTATGGTCAAGAGCTTGACCCGCAATATAAATATCAGAAAGATAAAAACTTGTACCTAAACTTCTATCAAATAATAGAAGTAATGCCGCTGAAAACAACACAGGGAAAGAAAGCAAACCAATAATGGCTGTAATAAAGAATGCCCATATGGTAAGAGGCAAGCGAGAAAAGGTCATTCCTTTGGTACGAAGGTTGATGACGGTAGTGATGTAATTGATACCTCCTAATAAAGAAGAGGCAATAAATAGGGTCATTGATAATAACCAATACGTCATTCCCGCACCTGAACCCTTAATTGCTTGAGGTAGGGCACTCAGAGGAGGATAAACAACCCAACCTCCACCAGCAGGTCCTCCTTCAAGAAACAATGAAGCAAACATTATTACACTTGAAACAAAAAAGAACCAGTAAGAAAGCATATTCAAAAAACCCGAAGCCATATCTCTGGCACCAATTTGCAAAGGAATGAGGAAATTGGAGAATGTTCCGCTCAAACCTGCTGTAAGCACAAAGAACACCATAATTGTTCCGTGCATAGTAACCAAAGCCAAATAAAATTCGGGGTCTAATTGTCCTTGTCCAGGTTCGCCTGTTACCCACTTACCCAGAATAAATTTGAGCCAAGTGTAATCCATTTCAGGAAAACCAAGTTTCAAGCGGAATAGGATAGAAAGCAAACCGCCTATAAAAGCCCACAAAATACCTGTTACCAAAAATTGCTTGGCAATCATTTTGTGGTCGGTGGAAAACACGTACTTTGTTAAAAAGGTTTCGTGATGATGCTCGTGATGTTCTTCGTGAGTATGTACATCGTGAGCGTGTGCAACTGCTGTAGCCATAGTATTTCTTTTTTTAGATTACAATACTCAGTGCAAAAAAATTTACACAAATATATTCAAACATATATGATTATACAAATAAAAACAGCTGATTTTAGTCAGTATTTCTGATGTTTTCTACAAATGCCTGACCAGCATTCTGTTTCATCTTCATCTGACGCTTAATAGCTTCTGATACGTATTCTTTGTTTTTCACGACAAAAGGTTCTTGTTTAGCTACCCAAGCCTCATACTCTTTTTCATCAAGCACTACTACTCTCATACGCATACTGAAATGACCTCTTCCACAAATTTCCTGACAAACAATCTCATAATCAAAAGTTTCCCAACGAGCCTTAATATCTTTGGGGTCTCCTTTGGTGGTAGAAGGGTCAGGTTTCAGATATTCAGGGTTAGATTTCAATTCCTCACGCATTTCTTGAGTAGTTTTGGTAGGAATAAACCACATTGTAGTAGGCTGACCGGGAACGGCATCCATTTTCTGACGGAAATGAGGCAAACCTACACTATGAATTACATCTCGGGCACGAATCTTGAGCTGTACAGGTTTTCCTTTTACAAGCACAAGTTCGGTAGCTTGGAAATCATCATTTACATTTTTATCTGTAAAGTCCAAGCCCAATTCATTGACATCATCAGTATAACGGAAATTATAGCCACCGAATTTGCCATCTTTACCCGGATAACGTGCAATCCAGTTAAATTGCTTACCTACCACTTCTATCTGAATAGCATTTTCAGGAGCATCTTTGGTAACTTTTCTCCACAAATTCCAGCCTGTAAATACCAAAACTGCCAATATAATAGCAGGAACAATTGTCCAAACAGCCTCTAATTTATGGTTATCTGGATAAAATGTTGCTTTATGATTTTTTTTGTAACGGTATTTGTAAGCAAACACAAAAAGAAGCGTATTTGTTATGATAAACATAAGTATAATTACTATATGTGCTATGCGGGAAAGCCAGTCATACTCTCCTGCGTGTGCAGAAGCTTCGGGCTGTCCCCATAGTCCTATATGTTTGCTTGCATACCAAAACGTAAATACAAACCCTATAAGAGGTAGCAACAAAAACAAGTAAGCGTGAATGTTATTCGTAGAGATGTCTATCTCTTCGCCATTTCTGCTTTTTGTACGCAAAATAGATACTAGGTTTGACATTCTAAACACAATAAAGAACATCACCAGTACCAAAACTGCAATAGAAGTTAGAAGCAAGCCGTTCATAAGTTTTGAAAATTATTTTTTGCTATAAAAAAATGTTTAGCGAGTTTGTTTTCAAACATCAAAAAAATTTTAGATGCTGTGATGCAAACTTTCTTCCATCATAGGATGATTTTTGGCAATCAAACCTTGTTTTGAAAGTTGAGTTGCAAATACATACACGAAAGCACAAGCAAAAAGCATCAGCGTACCTATTTCCATAAGGAAAAATCCGCCATTACCTTTTACGGTGCCAGGCATAACCATCACAAAGAAATCCAAATAATGCCCCATAAGAATACCAAAAGCAGTAATTTTTAAGAAAATTTCTTTACGCTTGGCATCTCTTGTCATCAAGAACAGGAATGGGAAAAGGAAGTTGATGATTACATTCATCACAATCATCGGTGAATACACACCTTCCAAACCATCGTGGCGAGCTACCCAATATTCAATTTCTTCGGGGATATTAGAGTACGCCTGCAACATATATTGAGCAAACCAAATGTAAGTCCAGAATATACTGAAAGCAAACATAAATTTACCCAAATCGTGCAAATGATTCTCATTCACCATTTTCAAATAACCTTTTTCCTTCAAAAACACCACTGCAAGCGTAAGAATAGCAAGAGCCGAAACCCAAGAGCTTGCAAAGACATACCAGCCGAACATCGTACTGAACCAGTGCGTATCAATGCTCATTACCCAGTCCCAAGCCGAAACCGATTCGCTCAAACCAAAGAAAACAATAAAAACTGCTCCAATGGTAATATTACGCTTATGATAGCTGAAATCCGTTTTATCGGTCAGATAATCTTCTGCTACTGAATTTTTGATGAGCATACGATACAATGCGTACCATATTCCAATAAAGGCTACCAAACGTAAAAGCCAAAACAAAGGGAAAGAGCCTGCTTCCAGAGGGAAGAAGAAAAATCCTGCCTTTCCTGCGATAATGGGGTCGTAAGTAGCTTTACCTTTTTCATAGAGGTCGTGGTGTGTCCAGTGGAAAAGGTCGTGCCCACCGATAAAGAAGGTAATCAATAAAACAGGTGCAGTAAAGGGTAAAAATGCTCCGAAAGCCTCCGCTACTCTACGAATAGTAGCCGACCAACCCGCATAAGCTACATATTGAATAGCCACAAAAAGCACACCCATAGCGGCTATGTAAGTAAAAAATACGCCATTGAGCCACAAGTTAGCCCAAAGACGCGTGAGAGGCGTTGCTCCGTGGTGCCCTTCTTCGGCGTGTTTGGTTGCCTCTTGAGCGGCTTTGCCTGCCTCGTGAGCTTCGTGATGACCAAAACCAATACCTGCATACGCTAAAATAACTCCCAAAATAAGCAACACAAGCCCCACACCCATTCCAATCGTAAGTTTCTTTTTGAGTTCGGGAGTAAAGGTATATCTTTCATTCAAATCGTAATGTACGTGTACTTCTGCCATAAGTATAGTTTGTTAAAAATTTAGACACAAGACATCAGGCACAAGATAGGCTCTTGTGCGAAATTACTTTTTAGTTTCCTCTTTTTTCTCCTCTTTTTTTTCTTCTTCTTTTACCACAGGCGTACCATCAGGATTGATTTGCCCCTGCAGTACGTGTACATAACTCACGATTTTCCAACGCTCCAAAGCATTCATTTGTGAGGCGTGTGGCCACATTCTACCTTTTCCGTGAGTAATAACGTGGAAGATATGCCCACCATTGGCTTTGGCAATTTGCCCGCCAGTCAAATTGGCTACACCGCCATATTTTTGTCCTACTTTGCCATCGCCTTTACCTTCGGCTCCGTGGCAATGCTGGCAAAAATACTCGTACAAAACTTTACCTTCTGCTATTACTTGCTTGGTAATTTTCAGAGGATTTTTCAAGTTTTTTGCGGCTTCGTCCAAACTATCAGGGTGAGTGCGATAAACCATCAAGCCCAAATCGTACTCTTCGCCTGTGCTTGCGTCTTTGTAAGTAGTTTTATAGTTTCTACGAGCTACAGTACCTTGTGCAGGTTCACGCAAATTGATACCATAAGGGTTGATTTTATTGGTACTATCTTTTACCATACTATATGGCTCATAAGCCGTAGAAACATACATATTAGGAGCAAACTCAGTACCAGGGTCATTCGGACCACGCTGACACGAATGTAATACAAGGCTTGCTACAACCGCTGAAAAGGCAATATATTTTTTCAAGTTCATTGTACGTTTTCGTTTAATGTGTTAAGACTTTTCAACAATACGTGGAGGAGGTGTAGTTTCTGCACCATATTTGATAAGAATTTGGCTAATTTCTTCGGGAGATTTAGTGTTTTTTTCTAAATCAACCACCAAAGCGTACTTATCATCTGTGGTGCGTCTATCAAACATAAATTCCACTTTGCCAGGTCCCATATTGTTGGTAATCAGGAAAGTAGCTACCATACCCAAAGCACAAATCAGTACGGTTGCCTCAAAGGTTACAGGTACCATAGTAGGCGGATAAAGAGGGTTTTTTCCCCCAATTATCATAGGCCAATCTATTTTCATCATAAACACTATCATCGTGATAGCCAGTATCGTACCCGTAGCACCAAACATAAAAGCCGCAATAGGTATGCGTGTGCGAGGATGCCCAATGTATGTATCTATGTGGTGAATAGGGTGAGGCGAATATACTTCCTCCACTTTCACTCCATCTTTTTGTACTTTTTTTACAGCTTCTACTACTTTGTCTTCGTGGTCGTAGATGCCTACCAAATATTTTTTAGGTTCTTTACTTGCTGCCATTGTACTTGGTTTTTGTAAGTTTTAGAAATTATACTTGGTTTCCTTTGTCGTAAGCAGGACTTGCCTTCAATGCCTCTGCTCCCGCTTTGAGTTTGGCAAAGGCTTTGGCTCTTGCCTCTTCGCTGGTAGAGTTCAATACGGTTTTTACTTCAGCCATATTGATTACAGGCAAGTATTTTGCAAACAAGAAAAAGCAAACAAAGAACAAACCGAAGCTGAACACATAATCACCCACATCATAAATAGTAGGTACAAAGTAAGTCCAGCTGGAAGGCAGATAGTCTCTGTGCAAAGAGGTAACGATAATTACGAAACGCTCAAACCACATACCCACATTCACCACAATAGAAAGCACGAAAGTCCAAACCAAATTGGTACGAATAGATTTGAACCAGAAAAGTTGAGGTGAAATTACGTTGCAAGACATCATAGCCCAATATGCCCACCAATAAGGACCAAAAGCACGGTTGATAAAGGCATAGCTTTCTGCCTCTACTCCCGAATACCAAGCAATGAAAAACTCTGTGATATAAGCCACACCCACAATAGAACCTGTAAGCATTACGATTTTATTCATTAGCTCAATGTGTTCCATTGTAATATAATCCTCCAATTTATACACTACGCGTGTTACAAGCATTAGTGTAAGCACCATTGCGAAGCCCGAGAAAATCGCTCCTGCAACGAAGTAAGGAGGGAAAATAGTAGTATGCCAACCGGGAATTACAGAGGTGGCGAAGTCAAAACTTACTATGGTATGCACAGAAAGTACAAGCGGAGTAGAAAGACCTGCCAAAATCAAGGCTACATATTCATATCTTGCCCAAGTTTTAGAGCCACCTTCCCAACCGAAAGAAAGCAATCTGTAAATAAAAGCGGCAATAGGACGGCGTTTTTTAAGTTTGGCTTTGCGTTCTTCGGGAGTATCGGTAGGAAGCAAAGGGTTTTCTTCCAAAGTACGCACAAAGCGGTCGCGAATAGTACCCAAATCAGGAATAAGCCCTACATACCAAAATACCGTAGAAACGGTAAGATACGTAGAAATAGCGAACACGTCCCAAACAAGTGGTGAGTGGAAATTTACCCAAAGCGAGCCGTAAGTATTAGGTAATGGCAAAGCCCAATGAGCCAGCCAAGTACGCCCCATATGCATCAGAATAAATGAACCTGCACAAATAACGGCAAAGATAGTCATAGCTTCTGCGGCACGGTTGATAGAGGTTCTCCATTTCTGACGGAAAAGCAAGAGAATAGCAGAAATGAGCGTACCTGCGTGACCAATACCGACCCACCACACGAAGTTGGTAATATCCCAAGCCCAACCTACGGTTTTATTTAGCCCCCACACTCCAATTCCATACCACCAGGTTTGAGCTAAAGACAAACCGCCTACTACAAAAAGCACCACTGATACTCCAAAAGCCATTAACCAGCTTTTGCTGGGGGCTTCTTCTACCCTCTTACAGATGTCGTTGGTGATGTCGTGCATCGTTTTACCACCTGTTACGAGGGGTTCTCTTATGGCTGATGTTACTTGCATATATCCTGTTTGTTTTGAATACTGATGAAAAAATTAGGCTTTTTTGTTTTCGTCTTGATTTCTAATTTTGGCTAAATACGTAACGTTTGCTTTCACGTTGATTTCTTCAAGCAAGTGATAAGCACGAGGGTCGTTGGCAACGATGTCTTTCTTTTCGTTTTTGGTAATACCCACCAGTTTTACAATTTCACTTTCGGGGTCGTTCATATCTCCAAAAACAATTGCTCCCGTAGGGCAAGACTGCTGACAAGCAACCTTAATATCACCATCTTTCACTTTGCGTTTCTCTTTTTTCGCCTCCAATTTGCCTGCCTGAATGCGTTGTACGCAAAGAGAACATTTTTCCATAACCCCACGAGAACGTACCGTTACATCAGGGTTCAGTACCATTCTACCCAAATCAGATTGAGACATAAAGTTCACGGTGGTGAATTTTTCGTCGTTGGTATAGTTGAACCAGTTGAAACGGCGAACCTTGAAGGGGCAGTTGTTGGCACAATAACGCGTACCTATACAACGGTTGTAAGTCATTTGGTTCAAACCTTCTGAGCTGTGAGTAGTAGCTACTACGGGACAAACCGTTTCGCAAGGAGCATTATTACAATGCTGACACATTACAGGTAAAAATACCACTTCGGGGTTGTCGGAAGGTTCTTCCATTTTTTTATAGCCCCCGATACTCTTATCGTTTAAGTTCGCATCAGTGCTATAATAGCGGTCTATGCGTATCCAGTGCATTTCACGGGCATAAACGATTTCTTGCCTACCCACCACAGGTACGTTGTTTTCAGACTGACAGGCTATCAAGCAAGCACTGCAACCCGTACAAGCGTTGAGGTCAATAGCAAGTCCCCACCAATGATTTTTATTGTAGGCTTCTTCGTGTCCTTTCCACATTGTAAGCTCGGTAGGCTTTTTAGGACCTTCGGAAGTCTGAATGTATATGTCGTATTTTTCACGTATTACTTTGGGGTTTTTCGTATATTCGGCAAGTTTGGCTTCTCTAACGTGTCCTCTGCCCATTAGGGTTTGGTGAGTTTGCGTAAGAGCCATTTGCACTTTTCTATCAGTCTTACTCAAAGCAACTTCATCAGAAGCATACACCAAGCTTTCTCCCTTCACAGCAACCGCAGGATAAGCATTTTGCCCTACGCCATTACCGCATTTGCCTATATCGGTGTGTCCGTAACCCAAAGCTATAGAAATAGTATCTTTTTGCTGTCCGGGCTGAACCAGCACTGGAAGTTCAAAAGAAACACCTTTGGCAGTAACTTTTACAATATCTCCTGTTTCTACGCCCAATTCTTTGGCATAAGCCTTAGAAATGGCGGCGTAATTATCCCAAGTAGCCTTCGTAACAGGGTCAGGAAGTTCTTGTAACCAAGGGTTATTGGCAAATTTACCACTGCCCAAGCCAATTTTTGTGTATAAGTGCAGTTCCTTTCCTTTTCCTTCCTTGAAAGCAATGGCAGAAACCGCCGCATTTACATCAGCCTTGAAAGCAACAGCAGTAGCTTGGGGCTTTTCTTCTTTTTTGGTATCATCAGCCACAGCTACCGAAGCAGTTTCAAATACGCCATCGTGTAGTGTTTTTATCCAAGCATTTTCAAAATCAGCCCCTTTGAGCAAATTATTTTTCCAATAACCACGCAAGAAATTGTAGTAAGTGGTTTTAGAACCTGCCCAAGTAAGGAAGCTATCTTGTGCTTGGCGTGTGCCTTCGGGATAAATAAAAGTGATAGCGGGCTGTTGCAAGCTATAATGCCCTGCACAAGGCATCGCATCGCCCCAAGACTCTAAAAAGTTGGCGTCAGGGCAAATATATTTGCAAAGTTTGGCAGTTTCATCGGCACGGTCGGCAAGAGAGATGCTCAAAGCTACATTTTTCAAGGCTTCGGCAATTTCTTTACCACGAGGATAATCATATACTGGGTTTGTACCATAGAAAATTACAACTCCCACGCTACCTCCTTTGAGGTCATCAACGAATTTTGCCATTTCTTCGTCATTACCTTGCTTGGTATAATTGGGGTGAGCTAAATCTATGGTAGAGCCGTAGCTTGAAAGTTCATTATTGATAGCATTGACTAAAATCTGTACATTTACATCATTAGAACCACAAACTACGAGAGCCTTTCCTTTGGCATTTTTGAGGTCTGCGGCGGCTTTCTTAATTTTTTCTGCCACTGCATTATCTCCTATGGCAGGTACGCTCAAACCGCCAACTACTTCGTTGTAGAGGTGTGCTACTACCAAAGCCTCTTGCGAAGGACGAATAGCAGTACGATAGTCGGCATTTGCCCCTGTCAAAGACATTCCACTTTCAAACTGATAATGGCGAGAAATAGAGTTTTTGTCTTTGCTTAGGCGGCGAGTTTGTGCATATTGCCCACTATATTCCAAAGCATTGAGCCAAGTACCCAAGAAATCGGCATTGATACCTACTATTACATCGGCTTTGCTGAAATCGTAGGTAGGTAAAGCATACACACCAAAAGACTTTTCATTGGCTTTCAGAATACCATACGCCGAAATAGCATCGTAGGTAACTACTTTGGCAGAAGGATATTTTTTGGTAAATTCAGCTAAAACAGCCTTTGTGGAAGGGCTAATAATCGTATGCGTTACAATATATATAGTGCCCGAGGTGCTTTGCAAAGCATTGATAATTTCTTGGTCGGCATCTTTGATTTTAATTTTCTGATTGCCTTTCATAAAAGAATTGAGGCGGGCAAGGTCATATAGGTTCAGCACCGAAGCCTGCACACGAGCCGAAGTAGCCCCTTTGGTAACTTTGGAAAGCGTATTTCCCTCAATTTTGATAGGTCTGCCTTCACGAGTTTTTACCAAAATACTGCAATATTCGCCATCAGCAAAATAAGTGCTGGCGTAATAATTGGGAATAGAAGGGTCTATTTCTTCGGGCTTATTCAGATAAGGAATGGCATTTTTTACGGGAGCTTCACAAGCCGCCAGCGATACCGCCGCAACGCTAAAACCCATTAGTTTCAAAAAATCGCGTCGTGAAGTATTGCCGTTATCATCTTTTTCGGCAATAGGCAGAAATTCAGGAAACTCCTTATCTGCCTTTTTCACGAATTCAAGGTCATTGGTTAATTCTTCAAAACCTTTCCAATATATCTTTTTGTTTTCCATACGTTGAACTTGCTTTAAGTGAGCCTCACGAGGGAGGATTGAAGTAAGTTTTATGTAAAATTTGTTAGTAATGACACTTTGAACATTCCAAACCACCTATATCTTCCACTTTGAACTTGGTTTTTCCTTTGGATTTGTGGAAAGCAAGTAATTTTTCGTAATAAGGGTTCAAAACATCTTTGCCGTCAGCATCTTTGGTAGTGTAGCTTACGAGTGTTTGGCGGTGGCAATCTATACACCAACCCATAGTAAGTGGTGAGCGTTGTTGGATAACTTCCATTTCTTTTACTTCGCCGTGGCACTGCTCACAAGCAATTTGCCCTGCAACGGTATGTTGTGAATGGTTGAAGTAAGCCAAGTCAGGCAAATTATGCACTCTCACCCAAGGAATAGGCTGATTGTTTTCAATATAGCTATAAATTTTTTGCATATTGGGTGAGCCTGTCTTGATTGCATTATGGCAGTTCATACAAATATTTGCCGAAGGGATACTCGCTGATTTAGCTTTCATTACAGTAGTATGGCAATACTGACAAGCAATTTCGTATTTGCCAACGTGTAGCTTGTGAGAGAAAGGAATAGGTTGTGTAGGGGCATAACCAATTTGCATACCTATATCCATTACTTTATCAATACCTGCTTTGGAAATAACAAGGAAAATGATACCCGCTACTGTACCGATAAAGGCTTTGCTACCCAAAATTTTAGCCAAATCAAATTTAGATTCTACGATTTCTTTATCTGCTTCGTCCAAATCATCTCTTTGTTTAAGCAATTTAGTTAGCAAGGAAGTAAGAACCAAAAGCACTGCAAGGATAACGAGCAAAATAGTAGCTAATGCTCCCAAAATGATATTAGTATAACCACTATCAGCCGCTACGGCAGTTGTACCACCTGTTTGTGTAGCAGTGGGGGTAGCTTTTACAGGCTCTTTTTTGCTTTCTTCATCAATGTAAGCTAAAATGTTTTTAATATCTTGGTCAGAAAAATCGGGAAAGGAGTTCATTGCAGTCTGATTCCACTCATTGTACAATTTTACTGCAATGGCATCTCCGCTCTTAATCATTGATTGTGAGTTACGAATCCATTTAATAAGCCAAGCTTCTGTGCGGCGTTGGCTTACATCTTTCAGAGCAGGACCCGTAGCATTGGCGTGAATTTTGTGGCAAGTAGCACAATTTTGTGCATATAATTCTTTACCCTTGGCGGCATCGGCTTTGTCTTGAGCCATCAGAGTATTAGAAAGTAATAATACCCAACAAGTTGCTATCGCCAAGATATACCGAGTAAAAGTTTTGTTGTGCATAGAAGTAAAATTATTAGCGTACATTTTTTCTATTGAAAAAATCGGTTCTTTTAGCAGTACAAAAATAATAGGCGTTTTTTTACTTGCAAACACAATTCGCAACAAATTCAAAATTTTTGAAGCAGATTTTTTTAGCCCTTTCATAAAATACTGATTTTCAATGTTTAGCTAAAAAATACAAAGATAATTTAGAATTTTTCTAAACAAAAACCTCTCTTATATCAAAATATGCTATGTATGTTACTTTCTGTTGCAGAAGTTTGTTTCAAGATAACTGCACTTTTTCTACCCAAATTTTATCCTTCACCACTACCACTGCTAGCAAATTCAGCATCTTTTTGCTTTGCAAAAGTGTATCCTTTTGGTAATAACTCAAAATTTGCTCTTTTGCTTCTTGCATTGTGTCTGAAAGCAGGTTTTCTTGCTCTTTTTTCAGATATTTTAGCTCAATAGCAAATTGATGATGCGTAAAAGGATTGTTAGGACGAATAAACAGCTCTATATCCACATAGCCTCCACCCGCTACTTCTCGCTCACTTTGCACCCAAAAAATATTGGCATTTATCAGATATGCCAAAAACACCATTTTTACGTGTTTTTCATCAAAACGAATGTAATCTCGGTTGGAAAGACTTTGAAGTAACTTTTCTATCAAGACAAAAAACTTTTCGTAACTGCCCGTAATTGCCATATCCGAAAGTGCTTGTTGCGTATCATCTTGCAAGCCTTTTAGCTCGCCATAATTCTGCAAAATCTCCGAATAATACTGCCAATACAAATCGCCTATTACTTTGTTGGGTACTTTGAAAGAAATAAAGCCACTTGGCAAGGTTTCTTTAATCGTCAAATTACCCAAGTAAAACAGAAAATTCACAAATTCCTTCTTGCCAAAGTTTTTTTCAAAATGGAATTGGTAGATTTGCTCACTTTCCACACTGCCTTTTTCAAGTACCTCCTCTAAAACCTGTAAGTTTGCCTGCAAATTTGCCACCTTGAACATCTGTTTGAGCTTGCCATAATCAGGGGCTATGTTCGGGTCTAACATCTGACGAGGGTATTCCTCTCTTTTCTTGAAATGGTCAAGAAAATACAACACCATATCCGAATTGTAAATATTCTGCTCGCTCAATGGATAAAAACGATAGCCATTGTAGTAATCTCGCAAATCTTGCATTATTTGCTTCTCACGAGTTTTATCCTCCAAAACCAAATTCAAAAGCTCTCGCACCTCTGTTTCTGAAAAGCCCATCATTGCCTCAAACTCTTCTTCGTGAGTAAGGTGCTTGACGATATTAAAACCACTTGTCAGGCTATCCATTGTAATTGGCGAAACCCCCGTAATGAAAAACCTATCCACAATACCCTGCTGGGTAGCGTTTTTGATAGTTTCGTAAAACTTTCGCACATAGCCATTCAGCGATACTGTTTCTTTGAACTCCTGTATGCTACGAGCCAAAATTTCATTCGTGAAGTGGTCGTATTCGTCTATGAGTAGATAAATTTTATGTTCGGCGTGTTTTCTTTCATAAAATCCAAAGAAACTCCTCAAAATCATTTCAGGGGTTTGCTCACTGATTATTTCTCTTGCTTCATCGGTTGTTAGTAAATCATAGCCTGCTAAAAAATCTCGTACAACCACCCTGATACTATTCAAAAAATCGTTGTAAGTACTTTCAGGGGTACGTGTATCTATGGCACTGAAATTAAAAAACAATATCCGATAGCTATTTGCCCTTGCAGTAGGATTTTTACCAATATGATAATTAGCAAAGAGTTTCTGAAAATCTGCCTTTCGGTTTATATCGTAATAGTGTTGCAGAAGTGATACGAATAGACTTTTCCCAAAACGGCGAGGACGCAAATACACTAAAAAACGTTCCCGTCTTGTTTCCAATAGCTCTATGTAGGAAGTTTTATCTACATATACGTACTCACTGACTACTTGGGGAAAATTGCTCAATCCGTAAGGGAAAAAAACATTTTTAGCCATAGGGCAAGGTAAATATATTGCAAATGTACGGATTTTTGCTTGAAAAAACGCTTTTTCTATCCAAATAAAAAAGAGCCAAAAGCAGTTCAATTACAAAACTTGCCTTTGGCTTTATTAAAGTTCCGACTCCACAATGGTACGATTAAAAGAGTGTAGGATATGCAAGAGAAGAAGAAAATAAGAAATTTCAATTCCACAATGGTACGATTAAAAGTTGATACTGGAAACAGCTCCAACCCCTAGCGAAATATTTCAATTCCACAATGGTACGATTAAAAGAAGCGTACCGATACGGATATTGTGTATCTGCTTGAATTTCAATTCCACAATGGTACGATTAAAAGTTAATCCTGATCCTGTTTTGTCGGATCGGGAAATCATATTTCAATTCCACAATGGTACGATTAAAAGAGGAACAAGAAAAGTTAAGCCAAAATCTTGAAAAATATTTCAATTCCACAATGGTACGATTAAAAGTTTTAGCCGTATCGCCGAGGGTCTTTCGGCTACTGAATTTCAATTCCACAATGGTACGATTAAAAGGTGGCAGAAGGCTCAATGGCTTCAAAACAAAAACTATTTCAATTCCACAATGGTACGATTAAAAGGGGCAAGCAATTTTGCAAAACCTTGATTCTATCCGATTTCAATTCCACAATGGTACGAT
>NZ_JBRCWE010000040.1:0-12474 GCF_053497555.1 Raineya sp.
GTGTTATAATAAAGAGCAAGAAATCCATCAGCACTATTGAAACTTCCTGTGGTATTATAAGTAAGAGCCCCTAGTCCATTGGCTGTATTACGACTTCCCGTAGTATTGTAGTAAAGACTGCCATATTCGTTAGCTGTATTATATATCCCTGTGGTATTGAGGTAAAGAGTACCACTACCATAAGCTGTATTATAGTTAAATAAATTTAAGATTTATACGAAACCTACTTTCGGATGTTTAAAGAAGTTAGCAATTTTTTTTGTAGCTTGTTGAAGTACTTGAAAAGCATCTTGAAGTTTAGTTTTGAGTTGAGCTAAGTTTTTACAGACAACATTTTTAAGCATATCACATTTGAGGGTTTTCCAGACCTGTTCATCTGCGTTCAATTCAGGGGAATAGGGGGGAATTTTAGCCAGATAAATAGTTTCATTCTTGTCTTTTCGTAAAAAATCCTTCACCTCTTTGCTGGAATGAATACGTGCCCCATCCCAAATGATGAGTAATTTTTGCTTCAAAGTGTCAAGTAATTTTTTGAGAAAACCTACCACATCTTTGCCCTTGAAACTACTTTCTTGTATTTGATACACCAAATCTCCCGCAGGACTAATGGCACTGATGGCAGAAAGGTGTTGATAACGACAGCCTTCCCGAAGCACAGGGCTATGTCCTCGCTTTGCCCAAGTAATACCTAGTTGGGGTAACAAATAAAAACTCGCTTCATCTACATACAACAACACTCTATTCTCTGCTATCGCTTTTTTTTCAAAGAGGGCAAGGTAGTCGCTAAGTAGTGAGCTACCTTGCTTTCATCTTGCCGATAATCCACAACCTTCGGCTTTTGACGACTATAACCTATTTTCCTCAAAATACGAGGTATGTAATGCACGTGATAACTCACATTAAATTTCTCCTTTATCAACCATTGTACTCGCTTACTATTCCACACCGAGCCCTCAAATCCAAAGGCTTCCGCCCCCATTTCCAAATATGCAACCAATTGTTTCTGCTCTGATGGCGTCAATCTACTCTGAAGATGACCGCCCCATTTGGGAATGTCTCTTACTGCTTTCTTTAATATCTGACTTACGCGAGCTTGGCTAATTGATAATAGCTCTGCTATTTTGACCTGTTTCAGACCTTCTTTCCGTAATTTGAAAACCATATCATATAAAATTGCTCTATCCATAATTTTCTCTTTTTTCTGCAAATATAAATCTTATTATTGATTATCTATAAAACTTCCTGTGGTATTATAAGTTAGTGAACCCATTCCAGTAGCTGTATTGTACTGACCAGTAGTATTATAATAAAGAGCATCCGCTCCAACAGCAGTATTGTAACTTCCAGTGGTGTTAGAGTGAAGTGCCCCTGCACCAACAGCGGTACTATACTCTCCATTTGTAGTATTTCTACCTGCCTGAAAACCAATGTAAGTATTATTGTTATTAGTATAGTCATCATTTAATCCTGCTTCAAACCCAAAAAATGTTGAGGCGTCTCCTGTAAGTCCAATGCGTCCTGATTTGATGTTATTTACTCGGAAGTTGAGAGGTACGTTATCGGTTGTACCTATGAAGTGTGTTCCGTCAATAGTACCAGTGTTTCCTGTAAGGAGCCAGCTTGCTTCTGCACCGAGCCTTCGCCAAGTAGAAGTAGGAGTATCGTAGAACCAGAATCCTCTTTGATTAAGTGTCCCATCAGTTTGATACACTAATAAACTATTCGCAGGAGTAGCGATAGCCAAACGTTCTGCTTGTGTCATACGAGGCAAAAGAAAGCCCTTACGAGGTGTAGAAGTTAGAGAGTTTACATCCAGCATCGCCGAACTATGTGGAGCGGAGCCATCGTCATTTACACTAACCCCTTGTGCAAAGGACATAAAAATAGGCAAAAAAGATACATAGAGGAATAGTAAATAAGATTTTTTCATAATTTTCAATTTTTATGGTTGCAATACCAGTTGTATATTGATATACTAACTGCAAATTTAATTATTCTTGTTCAAAGCTGATACCCCCCTAAAGGGGGATTTTACTCCCAAAACAAGAAGAATAAGTTTGCAACAAGAAACAATATGTCCGCCAACCGAATTAAAAAAATGGCATTTCAAAAAGAGGCTATGTACTAAGATTATTTTTTTAATACTTCGCAAAAAATCCCTAATGATTTTTTTAATAATAAAATCTTTCTTGATTTTGTTAAATTGCACGCCGTTAATATCTAATAATTCATAATTTGGCGGACATATTGAAGAAAATACTTGGAACTTTTTTATGATTTTCAAATGTCTCAAAATCAAAAAATAAGAAGGAAAGTTATGTTATCAAGTTGAAAAAATTGTCCAAATTGGTAGAGATGTGAAAAGTGAATGGCAATTTTATACCTTTGAATTTTCTTGCAAATCCTTTTAATCTTGGCGTAAAATAGGGCTTTTGAGGATAAGATTGGGGTTAGGGCAAGTTTCTTTGTAGAAGTCTAATTTTTCGGCAGAGCATACTCCCGGAAAATCGCCATAATAGCCTTGCATATCCAAAATAAGCTGAAAGTGTAAATGAGGCGACCAATCGCCATTTTCAGGATAATTGCCTATCTCGGCAAATTTTTCGCCTTGCTCAATTTTTTGTCCTACACTTTTGCCTTCCAAAGACTTTCGGCTCAAATGTCCATACAGCGTATAGAACTTGAAATATTCGGTTTGGTGTTCTAAAATAATAGTAGGACCATAGTCGCCAAAGCGATTATTATCCTGAAAGCTATGAATAGTTGCTTGATAGGGTGCAAAAATGGGTGTTTCTGCTTTTGTCCAAATATCTATTCCTAAATGGAATTCTCTTTTTTCGGTATCGGTATTGAAATGCTCGCTACGCCGATATAGCGTCCTTTTTTCTAAATATCCCCCAATATGTGCTTTCTTACAGGCAAATTGTAATTGATTGTTGAGCCATTTTTCCATTTTTTCACTGCCCCAAGTGTAAATGACTTCACAAATCGCATTATTTTCTGAAAGGTCTAAAAAGAGGCTATCGCTTTCATCAAGAGCCAAAGGTAATATGGGTGTAAAAGGAATACGAGCTAAAACTCTTTCAGGTTTGGGCTGTAACATATATTTTGAGCTAACAATTTTCTTGCAAAAAAAGCGTTATCAAGCAAAAACACAACAACAATGAGAAAAATATTTTATCTATTCTTGTTTTGCTTGCTAAGCGAGTGGGCTGTGGCTCAAACTTGCTGTCAGTTGCCTTCGGCAAATACAACATTTGCCCAATTTGCAGAGGATAAAGAATTTCAGATGAGTCATCTTTTGCCATTGCCCTATACGCATATTAGCGAAATAGGCAAAGATATTACTTTCAAAGCCGCCGATGGAACGGAAGCCTATGCCTACGAACTGAAAGCCAAACAAAAAAGTAACAAGTTTATTTTGGTATTTCACGAATGGTGGGGGCTAAACGACTACATCAAGAAAGAAGCTGAGAAAATTTACAACGATTTGGAGGGAAAAGTAACCGTAATAGCTCTGGATTTATACGACAAAAAAGTAGCTTCTACACGCGAAGAAGCCGCACAATTTATGCAGTCGGCAAAAAAAGAACGTATTGAAGCAATTATCCAAGGGGCTTTTGACTATGCAGGCAAAAAAGCTACTTTCGGAACAATAGGCTGGTGTTTTGGAGGAGGTTGGTCTTTGCAGGCGGCAATTTTAGCCGAAAAAAAGGCAAAAGCCTGTGTGATTTATTACGGAATGCCTGAAAAAGATACAGAACGGCTGAAAAAACTAAAAGCAGAAGTTTTGGGCATTTTTGCAGGCAGAGAGCGTTGGATAAGTCCTGCGGTGGTGGCTGAATTTGAAAAAAACTTAATTTCGCTCAAAAAACAATTCAGCTTGCAAAGTTTTGATGCCGAACACGCTTTTGCCAATCCCAGCAATCCGAACTATAACCAAGAAGCTACCCAAAAGGCTTATCAGCTCACTATCAGTTTTTTTAGAAAAAAAATGCTGTAATGAATTTGCGAAAGCGAAGACATCTCTATCAGCGATGTCTTTGCTCTTAAAATAAGGAAAGACTGCTATACAAAATCTAAGACTTCTCTGATAGCTTCGGCTTTGAGCAAACACTCTTGATATTCTTGCCGAGCCTCTGAATCGTATGTAATGGCACTGCCTACCATAAAGGAAAGGTATTTTTGGGTTTCATCATAAAATAGTGTGCGAATGACTACATTGAAATCAAAGTCTTGTGAAGGTGAAAAATAGCCTATTGCACCCGAAAATAAGCACCTTTTGCTATTTTCGTATTGCTCAATGAGTTCCATTGCTTTTATCTTGGGGGCACCAGTCATTGAACCCATCGGAAAAGCATTCCGAATAATTTGCTGATTAGAAACGCCTTCGTTTATTTCTGCTTCAATGGTGGAAATCATCTGCCAAACTTTGGGAAAAGCATACATACCAAACATTTCGCTTACTATCGTTGAGCCTACTTTGGCACTGCGAGCCAAATCGTTGCGAACCAAATCAACAATCATCATATTTTCGGCACGCTCTTTTTCGCTGTGAAGCAGTTTTTGCTTTTGTAATTTATCGGCTTCAGGGGTGTCGCCTCGGCGGATAGTGCCTTTGATAGGCTGAGAGATGATTTTATTCCCTTCTTTTTTCAAAAACCTTTCAGGAGAGGCACAGAGAGCATATTTTTTACCTACTTTCACAAAAGCCGAAAAAGGCATAGGACTGACCTCACACAAACGCAAATAGCTTTGCAGAGGCTCAATAAAAGCATTTTCAGCAAAAAACTCAATGCAATAATTGAGTTCATATACATCGCCCTCTCTAATATGCTGACGGATTTTTTCAACAATTTCTAAGTAATTTTCTTGGCTTACATGTTGCCTAATAGCCAAAACACTATTGGGAACATTGGGTAAAGCGGTTTTTTGAACTAACTCCAAAAACGCATCTTTTGAGCAGTTTTCTTTGCCCCAAATCTCAATTTCTTTTTCTTTCCAAATAAAAAGCCATTGTGGTATAAAGCACAGACTTTCGGGAAAGGCTAATACATCAAGATTTTGGCTCTGTAAGGTTTCTATCTGGTTTTTTAAATCGTAGCCCAAGTAGCCAAAAATCCATTCGTTAGGGGGGAGTTTTTCATCAAGAAAAGAAACAGAAAGGCACTCGTTGCTTACAGCGAGCATTTTTTGCCAACTGCCGCAAGGGTAATTTTTCTTTTGCCATTCATTAGGGTTGAGTAAGCAGACATATTCAAATTTGGTAGCCCAAGCAAGCACTTCCAAATCGCTTATGGCATCAATGCTGAACAGAAATTTCATCATTGGTCTGATTTTGAGAGATTTCTGCTGCGGGTATATGATTAGGAATAATGAGGGTAAATTTTGTTCCTTCGCCCAATTCTGAATGAACGCTTATTTTTCCACCCAGTTTTTGGATAGTTTCCTTAACAATATATAAGCCCAAACCCGAACCTTTGCTATCGTAAGAGGCTCGGTAAAACATATCAAAAATTTTTCCTAAATGTTCGTGAGCAATACCCAAACCATTATCACTTACTTCAATTGTGGCTTCTTTGGCGGTAATAGTCGCTTCTATATTGATAAAAGGGTTCAGCTTGCGAACATTATGATAGTTGATAGCATTAGAAAGCAGATTGTTGAGTATAATACAAAGCCTTTTGCTATCTGTATAAAAAGGACTTTCGGCTTGAATACGTGTATTTTTCTTGATGAAAATGGATTTTTCAAGATAATTGAGGTTTTCATAAATTTCATCAACGAGCTTTTGCAAATCTACGGGTTCACAGGCGATTTCCAAACGAGAGTTGCGAGAGTAGTCTATAATATCTTTGATGAAATTATCCAATTTATGAACGCTCTGCTCCATCATATCCAAATAATGGAAAAGCATTTCTGCATTTTTTTCCATTTTGGCGATATTGATAAGCCCGAGTACCGAAGCCAAAGGGGCTTTGAGGTCGTGAGAGGCACTATACACAAACCTATCTAGCTCATTATTGATTTTGGTAAGTTCTTCGTTTTGTTCTTGCAGTTTTCGCTGATTTTCTTTGCTTTCCGAAATATCCCGAATGGCTCCGTCAAAATAAACATTGCCGTCATCATCTTTTTGAGCAATCAGGCTCATCAATCCCCAAAATTTAGTTCCATCTTTTTTTCGGAAAATAACTTCTTCATTTTTCACCACTCCGTTTTTTAGCAAACGATTGATAACTTCACTTCGCTTTTGCGTATCTACATATAGCACTTCGGGATTGAGATTGAAAACTTCTTTTTCGTCATAGCCAAATAATTTCATAAAAGCCTCATTGGCATAAATAAGTCCTTGGCTGGGCGTACTTCGGTAGATAGCTTCTTGAATGTTTTGGCTAATGGAACTGAGTAGTTGTTGGTTATATTGAATTGTTTGCTCAGCAATTTTTTGCTTGGTAATATTTTTACCAAAAATAGAAACCCCTACAATCTCGCTATTTACGATAAGCGGAAATAGCTCTACTTGAATGTAATGCTGAAATTCGGGGTAGTAGTCTGTATAAGTTTGCTTTTTGCCTTGCAAAAGAGCCATTTCAAAGCGTTCTTGCCAAAATTTGGCTTTAGGAAAGCGTTCAATTTTTTCTAAAAAGTTATCGCCATAATGTACTTCTTCTTGGTAGGTGTGCCACATATATTGCTCAAACTTCACATTGTATTCTACCAAACAAAATTTTGTATCCAAAAGCCAAATAGCCATATTACTATTATCCAGAATGGCACGCAAATTGTGTTCTTTTTCAATGATTTGACGAGATTTTTCGTTAATTTCTGCTTCTTGTTTGGCAAGTTTTTGGTTAGAATGATAGATAATGGTTTGAGCGATGAGTTCTCGCAGAGTCATTCGGTAGCGTTGGAAGGCTGTAAAAGCCGCAACAATCACACTTCCTAAAATGAGAAAAAAATCATAAACAGCGTGGGGTGTGCCAAAATGGTCTTGCAGGGCAATGGTGAAAAGTATCAGTCCTAAAATACTTTGGGCTATGATGAAAGGAACATTTACTACTACAAACAAATGAATGGCAATTAGCCCCGCCGAAGCAATGATAATGAAAATTTCAGGTACATTGGCAAGAGAACATTGCTCCCAAATCATTCCAGAAGCAATGGTAGCATTACTGCCCAAAAAATAAAAGGTATTGGGAGCTATATCTTTGCTACGAAAAAAAGCGTAAAACCCTAAGGGCAAGAGCCAAACTAAATTTGCCCAAAGAAAATCGCTGTTATGTTTTACACCTGTAAAAAGAGCCACTATATTTTCCACCAAAAAAATACCTACAAGAATAAAAAATATGTATTTTTGGCGGTTTTTAGAAACAACTAATAGCTTTCTTTCAATAATTTGGTTGAATACTTCTTCGGCTTTGTAATGCGTACTCATTCTGGAAACCGATGGTTAAAGACAAAAAAAATCTTTCAAAATTAACTGATTTTCAAAAGAAAAACAAAATTCCCACCGAGCTTTTGGGGCGAAACCTTGTAAGTTTGCAGGGCTTAAAATACCAAAAAGTTAGGAAATTGCTAATAAATTGTAAAATTTTCTTTGCTTTTCTGCTTGTTTTACAAAATTTTTCAAATTCTACTTCTTTGGCACAAGTGCTGAATGATAGTACGCAAAATATCTATGGCTTTTCTACTATTTTCAAAGTATCTGAACATCAGATATTTCGTAAGCAAGATAGTACCTTGCAAAAGATAGATAGCACACTTACAAACTTTCATACTTTTGATTTGGTAAGAAAAAATCGTTTTTTATACCAAGATTTGGGGCATAACTTGGGTACGCCTGCCAAGCCTGTATTTTATCAGTTGCCTTTGCAGGCAGGAGTGCAATGGGGTATTAGAAGTTATGAAGCCCATAAAATTCACCCCGATAGCGTGTATTACTACGATACCAAATCTCCGTATTCAGATTTTTTCTTTGTGCAAGGGGGGCGTGGGCAACAAATTGCAGGTGTAGAATTTACCCGAAACATCACCGAAAGGTCAAATTTTGGCTTTATTTTTCAAAGAACCAATACCTTTCGGCAGTATGCGGTAAGCCCCAACCGAACCGAAAATGCTATTTTAGAGCAGTATAAGGCATTGGCTTGGTTTCGTTTTTTTTCCAAAAACAAGCGTTATCAGTTACTTGCCCACTATCATCATCTCAATAGTCCGCTCAAAGAATTGGGTGGTGTAAAAAATGGCGATAATCTTGCGATTTTATACGATTATCAGCAAACAGAGGCTCAGCTGGTTGGTGAGCCACGTAGCTGGCAAATTTATGATAGGGTGCGTTTGTATCAGGAATATAGCTTGGATAGCACAAGGCATTTGAGTATTTTTCAAAGCATACAATTTGAAAAGCAACGCGATAGCTATTTTGACGGCAGTTTTGAAACCAATAAGGCTTTTTATTTGAGGAGTGCCGAGCCTACTTTCCCTGTAATTGATGATTTTCCTATAAATTTGAAGGAAATCAACGACAACTATCAGTTTCGTCTGCTTACCAATCAGGCAGGCATACGCACCACTTGGCGAGGTTTGGGGCTTTGGGGCTATCTGAAACGAAGAGATTTGGGCGTAAAAAGCAACCTCAAAGACCTGTACCGCTTGCGAAATCTGTCTGAAAACTATTTAGGTGGAATTTTGCAAACTACTTTGCCGTTCAAAGCTAATTTAGAAGTGCAAGCCGAATATCTTTTGGGCAAAACGGATTATCTTTTGCAAGGGAAACTATCGCATACATTTTTGCAGGCAAGTCTGAAAAGTATTTCTTTTTCGCCTGCTTTGGTAGAAAATCGCTATTTTTCGCGTGTAAGGTCTTGGGATTATCAAAACAATTTGAAAAATACTTTTGCCCAAGAATTGTGGGCAGAGTTGCATCTGCCTTTTCGGACTTTCTTGCTCAAACCTTCATTGCGTTATCAGGTAGTTACCAATCATATTTATTTCAATAGAGATACAACAGGCTACATTTTCCCCGACCAGTTGCTAAGCACTTTACAAATTTCGCAGTTGGGTTTGCAGTTTCATTTCAGGATAAAAGATTTTTACTTTGAAAATCAAATTTTTTATACCCGCGACCTTTCGGGTTCTGATGTCATACGCTTTCCTGAATGGCATTTGTGGGGGAGTTGGTACTATGAAAAAGGACTTTTCCGAGAGGCTTTGCTTTTGCGTGCTGGCATAGATTGGCATTGGCGTAGTGCCTATTTTGCAGATGCCTATATGCCTGCCTTGAAGCAATTTTACTTGCAAAACGATTTTGTAGTGAGAGCTTACCCTGTAAGTGATTTTTTTGTGAGTTTGCGTATTCGTAAGGTAAGAGCCTTTCTGAAAATGACTCACTGGAACGAAGGGATTTTGCCTCCACCCGATAATGGTTATGTCGTAACGCCTTTTTATGCAGGTTTTCGCAGAACTTTCGGACTGGGAATTAGTTGGCGTTTGTTTGATTGAGACTTTGAATTTTGAAAACTATCAGATATATTTGTAAAAAAATCTTTTATGGAAATAACTTTGAAAAGCGACAATTTGCAAGATATTCACATCATTTTACAATTAGCTAAGCGTATGAATATGGAAATAATACAGACAAATAGCTGGGAAAGTGATGAGTTTGAAATTTTAAGTCAAACCTCATTAGACGATGTTTGGCTAAACCCTGAAAATGAGATATGGGATAAGTTTTTTGCAGAAACACAGCAAAATATAAAAAGTAGTGATGAGCTATAAACAAGGTGATATTGTATGGGTGAATTATCCTTTTTCTGACGATTTTGCAAAGAGCAAGAAATGTCCCGCCATAGTGGTAAGCAATGAAAAATCTAATGCTTTAGATAACGATTTATTGATAGTTCCAATTACAACTAGTATTAGAGAGGATACTTTTTCTTACAAACTTGAAAGTTCTGATTTAGTACAGCCATTACCTTTTGTAAGCGAAGTTCGTTGTAATAAGATTATCACTATTCGCAAGAGACTTATATTAGCTCCATTGAGTTCTTTGAAAGAAGACTCCTTATCCAAAATTATCCAAAAAATCATATCTGTTTTTCAGTAATTTTCTTGACAAAAATCACCTTTTTTTTCTTGCTATTTTGCCGAAGGCTTTGCAACTTGAAACATCAATCAAACCCAATAAAGTTATGGTGTATGTTTCATTTGAGCAAGCCTTTTCGGTGGTAAAATCGGGGCAACGGATTTTTTTTCACGGCGTTGCCGCCAATCCACAGCATTTAGTTCAGAAATTTGGTGAGTATGTTATTGCCAATAATCTGAAAGATTTGGAAGTAATCGCCTTTTCGCCTTTTGGAAAGTTTGAATTAGCTGATGCCAAGTATGCTCCACATCTGAAAATCAACGCCTTGTTTGTTTCAGATTCGGTGCGTCCTGCGGTAGATGAGGGGAGAGCTTCGTATATTCCTGTTTTTTTGAGCGAGGTGCCCGAATTATTCCTCAATGATGTTTTGCCTACCGATGTAGCTTTCTTTAATGTTTCGCCGCCTGATATTCACGGATTTTGTACTTTGGGGGTTTCTGTGGATTGTGCCATTTCGGTACTTAAAAAAGCCAAAATTTGTATTGCTCAAATCAATCCACATATGCCACGCACTCACGGCGATAGCTTTGTGCATATCAGCAAGTTTCAGTATGTAGTAGAATATGACGAACCCCTGCCCGAAATCCCACCGCTGGAAATTAGTGATGTAGAAATGCGTATAGGCAAATTTTGTGCAGGTCTGGTAGAAGATGGAGCTACGCTTCAAATGGGCATAGGGGGTATTCCGAATGCAGTGTTGGCAAATCTGACAAACCATAAAGATTTGGGTATTCATACCGAAATGTTTTCTGATGGCGTTGTACCCCTTGTAGAAAAAGGTATTATCACGGGCAAATACAAGGCTCGCCATCCAGGCAAAATTGTGGCTTGTTTTGTAATGGGAACACGTAAAGTATATGATTTTATTCACGACAACCCCCAAGTGGCAATGCTGGATACCAATTATACCAACGAAGACTCTGTAATTCGTACCAATCCGAAAGTGGTGGCTATCAATAGTGCGATTGAAGTAGATTTGCTGGGGCAAGTTTGTGCCGATACCATAGGCTTGAGGCAATATTCGGGTATTGGCGGACAAATGGATTTTATACGTGGAGCGGCTCTTTCGCCCGGTGGAAAGCCCATTATAGCAATTCCTTCGGTAACGAATAAAGGACAATCCCGAATAGTTCCTTTGCTCAAGCCAGGGGCGGCAGTAACTACTACGCGAGCCCACGTGCATTACATAGTTACGGAGTATGGAGTGGCGTATTTGTTCGGAAAAAATATTAAACAGAGAGCCAAAGCTCTGATAGAAATAGCCCACCCCGACCATCGCGAAGAGCTAGAACGTCAGGCTTTTGAAAGAATAAAAACTTACTGGTAGTGATACAAAAATTTCTCATAACATACTTTTACCACCGATTGAATTTTGCTATCTTGCCAATCGGTGGTAAAGTTTTTATGAAAAAGTTTCTCTTTTTAGGGTTTTTACTGATAATTTTTATTCAAACCTTTGGACAAACAATAATCCAAAACAACCCTTTATTTACTCAAATCCCTTCGCTTTCACAAAAAAACTACCGCACTCATCTACAAAAAGTTTATGAATTTCTGACAAGCCAGCCCAAGGATTTTCTTGAAAGTAATGCTACCAAGATTTTGGATATATCGCTTCAGAATCCTCATTGGGAGGTGCGAATTTATACCCAAATACTGCTTGCCAAAGCTCTTTATCACAAAGATTCCCAAAAAAGTATTTCCATTGCCATAGATGCCTATTCTGTGGCGAAGGCAAGAAAGCTGACTTTTGAATTAGCCGAAGCCTCCAAACTTTTAGCTTTTATCTATAACTACGCCCAAGATAATGAAAAAACTATCCGATACGCTCTGGAAGCATCTGAAAGCTACTTGAAATTGGATTTGTATGATGAGGTAACTTCTCTTTACTATGAAATTGCTCTTACGCAGTATCGTTTAGAAAATTATGAGCTGGCTTTGAGCTACTTTCTTGAACTTATCAAGAATCCGAATTTTGAGAAACTGATGTCCCGAGAGCAAATCAATACCTATAATGCAATTGCTTTGAGCTACAAAAAACTTCAAAATTATTCCAAAGCCTTTGAATACTTGGGTAAAGCTATGGAAAAAGCCAAAAAATTTAGAAGTGGCGTTTGGATAGGGATTTTGCAGGGTAATAAGGGAGATATATTTTTTGAGCAAAAAATGATAGACTCTGCTCGTTATTATTGGAAAATAGATTTGGATACGAGTCAAAAATATTCCGAATGGCAAAATGTAGCTTCTACACTCACTTTTTATGCTCAAAGTTATGAATGAGGTTGTTTAGGATTTATTTTTTTTGATAATTCTTCGGATAAAAATGACCATAA
>NZ_JBRCWE010000041.1:0-21869 GCF_053497555.1 Raineya sp.
AATAGTAAGTCCTACTGAAAAATAAAAAAATTACGGAATATTTTTTTGTAAAAAAATCTAAAAGCCTTCAAAAATCTTGTCAAAATCAAAAGTTAAGTATTTGTTTTTCAGAAATTTAATTCAAGTCCTAAAATTATTGTATCTTTAACAAATTCCTAACAATAAATTTTGCTTTTGGGCGTTTGGAAAAATAGTTGTAACTTTGTATGGTGTTTTATCAAAACCTTATGAACTTATGAAAAAGCTATTTTTGCTGGCAATGTTGTGGGCAGTGGGAAGCCTACTTTACGGACAAAGTGTTATAGAATTTGAAAAGGAAAGCCACGATTTTGGCACTATTCAGGAGGGGCAAATTGCTACTTACGATTTTATTTTCAAAAATAAAGGTAAATCTCCGCTTATTCTGCAATCGGTAGAACCCTCTTGTGGCTGTACTACACCAAATTATACGCGTGAGCCTATTCCTCCGGGAGGCAAAGGCAAAATCACAGTTTCCTACAATAGCCAAGGACGCCCCAATGCTTTCACCAAAACTGTTACGGTTCGCACCAATAGCACCGAACCTGTAAAAGTGCTGTATATCAAAGGGTTTGTAAATCCCAAAGCCCCTACCCCCGCCTCGCAAGCGGAACTAGCATTAGAAAAAACAGAGTTTAATTTAGGCAATTTGCAACCCGGACAAACTGCTATTCAAAAAGTTACACTCAAAAGTGTAGGAAAAGAGGATTTACGCATTATAGCAGTACGTAGCGATTGTAATTGTATTACTCATAATTCTATAAACTCTATTAAACCTGGAGAAAGTGCTATTTTAGAGCTCAAATACACGCCACGCCAAAAAGGTAATCTTACTGAAACCGTAATGATTTATTCTAATGACGGCAAAACACCCACACATATGATTAAGTTGAAGGCTTTTGTTGCCGAAGGCTCTCCGCTGAAAGAGAACGCCCAAAAAAATCCTTTTGGCTTCTAAAAAACAAAACGGTAGCATTAAATAATGCTGCCGCTCTTGCTTTGTACAACTTTTCAACTATTCTGCATCATATTTGCCTAAACCCAACTACGCAGAATAGTTTTTTATTTTTTAGGCTCTAAATTCAAAACGGCGAATCTGGCTCTTTTTTCAAGGCATTAAAAACGAGTTTATCAATCCAATTTTTAGGTAGCCATTTATTGAGCCAAACCGTCAGTTTCCCCTGCGAAGTGAGTATAAGTTCTTTTTTTCGTTTTCTAACTGCCTTTAAGATATGCTCGGCAACTTCCTCTGCCGACATCATTTTCTCTTCTTCTCTTGGCGATTCGCCTTGCTGTGAGCCATCTTTGGCAAGTGCTGTTTTGCGAATATTGGAAGCAGTAAAACCTGGTGCGGCAATAAGTACGTGAACATTTTTGGGTAAAAGTTCGGTTCGCAGTGCTTCCAAGAAACCATTCATTGCAAATTTAGAGGCTGAATAGCCTGTACGAGCTGGCAAACCCCTATAGCCTGCAATAGATGAAATCCCTACTACCGAACCTTGCGACTGAATAATATGAGGCAAAGCAAATTTGGTCATATACACCATTCCCCAAAAATTCGTTTCCATTACCTTACGAATTACTGAAAGCTCGCACTCTTCAAATAAAGCCCGCATAGAAATACCCGCATTGTTGATAAGCACATCAATTTTCCCAAAATGGTGCACCGTATCTGAAATTACATTGGCACAATCGTTTTCATGGGCTACATCTGCTATAATAGGCAAGCAACTTATCCCCAACTGATTGAGTTGCAAAGCAACTTCTTGCAAATTTCGCTCATTTCTGCCCGTAATTACTACCTTTGCCCCTGCCTTTCCAAAGATTTCTGCACAAGCACGCCCTATACCCGAAGAACCTCCCGTAATAACAACAACTTTATTCTGCATCGTCTTATTAGTTTTAATTCGTTTTTAATTGTCTTTTAAAATCAAATCTGCTGCTTTTTCGGCTATCATAATAGTCGGGGCATTGGTATTGCCACTAATAATTTCAGGCATAATAGAAGCATCTACCACACGCAATTTTTCTATGCCTTTTACCTGTAATTCATTATTTACCACAGTACTTTCATCATTTTCTTTGCCCATTCTACAAGTGCCTACGGGGTGATAAACACATTCCAAAGTTTTTCGGATATGTTCGGCAATAAATGCTTTATCATCAATCCTTGAAGGAAAATAAAGTTCTTTTCGGTACTTATCAAAAGATGTAGCTTGCATTACTTCATAAGCCTTACGAACACCTTGAATGAGTTGTTCTAAATCTGCTTCTTCTGCTAAATAGTTCGGCTGAATGATAGGAGCATCAAAGGGATTGGCGGAACGCAAACTTACAAAACCTCTGCTCTGCGGTTTGAGCAAAGTTGCCAAAATAGAATAACCACTATGGCGAGGATACTCGTCAAGATTATACAAATCCACCCCATAATTGCCCAAGTGAGCAGGTACAAAGTGAAATTGCATATCAGGTCGGTCGCTTTCAGCATTGAGCCGTAAAAAAGCATTGGCTTCCAGAGGCGAAGCCGTTGCAAAACCTTTTCTGAAAGCAAAATAATTGAATAAACCTTTTAACTGATTGAGCATTTTGAGGTCATTATTGGCAGTATTTACTTTTGCCGAACTACTCACAATAGCAAAACAATGGTCTTGCAAATTTTTCCCAACAGCAGGTAAGTCTTTAATTACTTCAATTCCATTTCTTTGCAAAAGTTCTTTTTCGCCAATACCTGAAAGCATCAGAATTTGAGGCGAGCCAAAAGAACCCGCCGAAAGGATAATTTCTTTGTTGGCTATAAAAATTTGCTTTTGAGCAGTTCCAAAAGCCACTTCAACCCCTTGTGCTATATCATTTTTGATAATAATTTTGCTTGCAATGCCTTTTGTAATAACTTTCAGATTAGAGCGAGCAAGAGCAGGCTTCAAAAAAGCCTGTGCCGTACTATGACGACGATAATTTTTGATGGTAAATTGAAAAAAATTCGTTCCTTCCTGATTTTTACCGTTAAAATCAGGATTAAACGGGATACCACATTCTATGCAAGCCTCTATAAAAGCCTCTGAAACGCTATAATGCGAATACGCAAAACGCACATTGAGCAAGCCCCCTCTGCCGTGAAAGCCTCTATCTACTTTATCGTAGTCTTCATTATTTTCTGACTTGATAAAATAAGGCAATACCTCTGCAAAACTCCAACCTTTACAACCCATTTTTGCCCAATCATCATAATCTTTGGCATTGCCTCGTATGTACGCCATAGCATTGGTAGAGCTACTTCCTCCCAAAACCTTACCACGTGGCTGAAATAGCCTTCTGTTATTTACAAAATTTTGGGGTTCTGTATAAAATGCCCAATCTACACTGCTTCTGTTGAGTTTGGTGTAGGCGGCAGGAATGTGTATTTCTAACTTGCTATCTTTTCCACCTGCTTCAATCAGCAAAACTTTGTTTTGAGGATTTTCAGAAAGCCGATAAGCAAGCACACAACCCGCCGAACCTGCTCCGACAATGATATAATCGTACATTTTGGTAGTTTTTGCGTATAATTTGAAAGCAAATTACAAGTTGCCTACCATTTTAGTAGGATTTACCCACGCATCAAACTGCTCATTCGTAACCAAGCCCAATTCCAAAGCCGCCTGACGCAAAGTTTTGTTTTCTTTGTGTGCCTTTTTGGCAATTTTAGCGGCGTTTTCGTAGCCAATATGCGGATTGAGAGCTGTTACGAGCATCAAAGAGTTTTCCAAATGCTTCTGAATTACCTCATAATTGGGCTCAATACCTACGGCACACTTATTATTAAACGAAACGCAAGCATCGCCAAGCAAACGAGCCGATTGCAGTACATTATAGGCAATTAGAGGTTTGAAAACATTGAGTTCAAAGTGTCCGTTAGAGCCACCCATACTTACGGCTACATCATTACCAATCACCTGACAGCAAACCATTGTAAGAGCTTCGGGTTGCGTAGGATTGACCTTGCCCGGCATAATAGAAGAGCCAGGTTCATTATCAGGAATTAAAATTTCCCCAATACCACAACGAGGACCCGAAGAGAGCATACGAATATCATTGGCTACTTTCATTAGTGCTACTGCACTGCGTTTCAAAGCCCCCGATAGCTCTACCATTGCATCGTGAGCGGCAAGGGCTTCAAATTTATTGGGAGCTGTTACGAAAGGATAACCTGTAAGTTCGGCAATTTTTTGAGCAACCAGTACATCATAACCTTTGGGAGCATTGAGTCCTGTACCTACGGCTGTTCCGCCAAGAGCAAGCTCTCGTACCATTTCCAAAGCATTCTTAATGGCTCTTATGCTATTGCGAATTTGTTGCACATAGCCCGAAAACTCTTGCCCCAAAGTTAGCGGTGTGGCGTCCATAAAATGCGTTCTACCCGTTTTTACAATATCTTTGAAGGCTTTGGATTTTTCTTCCAAAGTATTTGCCAAAAGTTCCATTCCGGGTATGGTAACTTCTACCACCATTTTATAGGCGGCAATGTGCATAGCCGTAGGATAAGTATCATTAGAGGATTGAGATTTATTGACATCATCGTTGGGGTGCAAAACCTTTTTTTCATCAGTTAGCTTGCCTCCTGCCTGTACGTGTGCGTAATAGGCAATCACTTCATTGACATTCATATTAGATTGCGTACCCGAGCCTGTTTGCCAAATCACAAGAGGGAACTGGTCGTCTAATTTTCCTGCTAAAATAGCATCGCAAGAGTTGGCAATCATTTGGGCTTTTTCGGCAGAAAGCACGCCTAATTCCTTGTTGGCAAGAGCGGCGGCTTTTTTCAGATAAGCAAAAGCATAAATAATTTCTTTGGGCATAGAACCTTCTGCACCAATACGGAAATTATTACGACTTCTTTCGGTTTGGGCACCCCAATACACGTGAGCAGGCACTTGTACTTCGCCCATTGTATCACGTTCTATTCTGTATTCCATAATGATTTTTCAGTTTATTTTTGTGTTGCAATTTAAGAAAAGGTTTTTAGGTGCAAAAGTTCAAGGCTCAAAAGTTAAATTTCAAGCCTGCTTTTTCAAGAAGTTTTTTTACAAACCTATTTGACAAAAATTTTGTTTGGCTAATAAAACTCAAAAAAGTCTTTATCTTTTGAAAGCTCACAAACCCAAAATCCTCAACGACCCTGTTCACGGATTTATTCAAATCCCTGATGGCATCATTTTAGAATTGATTGAACACCCCTATTTTCAACGCCTACGAAGAATAAGGCAATTAGGTTTGACAGATTTTGTGTATCCTGGTGCTTTACACACGCGTTTTCATCACGCTATCGGAGCAATGCACCTTATGGGAGTGGCTCTGGATACCCTTGAAAGCAAAAAGCACCATATCACCCAAGAGGAGCGTCAGGCGGCACAAATCGCCGCCCTGCTTCACGACATAGGGCATAGCCCACTTTCCCACGCCTTGGAAACGACCATTCTGCAAAATGTTCATCACGAAAAAATGTCGCTTCTGCTAATGCAAAAGCTCAATGAACATTTCAAAGGCGAGTTAGAGCTGGCTATTCAGATTTTTACAAATCAGTATCATCGTCCTTTTTTTTATCAACTGGTTAGCAGTCAGCTTGATGTAGATAGGCTGGATTATCTGCAAAGAGATTGCTTTTTCACAGGGGTTTCCGAAGGAGCCATCGGGGGCGATAGAATCTTGAAAATGCTGGATATTCATAACGAGCAACTCGTAGTAGAAGAAAAAGGAATTTATAGCATTGAAAACTTCCTCACAGCACGGCGACTGATGTACTGGCAAGTATATTTACACAAAACCACTATCAGCACCGAGCAAATGATTATTCAAATTATTCGCAGAGCAAAGTTTTTGGCTCAGAATGGAGAGAATGTTTTTGCCAGCCCTGCCCTACAATGCTTTATGAAAAATGAAGTTCAATTTAGCGACTTTGAAAAAAATCCTTCACTTTTGGAAAGCTATGCTCAATTAGACGATTATGATATTTGGGGAGCCGTGAAAGTTTGGCAACATCATAACGATAAAGTGCTTGCCACACTTTGTAAAATGATACTTGCTCGCAAACTTTTCAAAATTCTACTTACTGCCGAAAAAATACCCACCGAACTGGTGAAAGAACGCCGTAAAGATTTACAAATCGCTTGGAATTTGAGTAAAGAAGAAGTAGATTATTTTGTTATTCACGGCACTACGCTCAATATGGCTTATCAGGAAAAGAACAATCCTATTTTGGTGCTGACGAAAAAAAAAGAGGTCTTGGATATTTCCCAAGCCTCCGATTTGCCTAATATCAAAGCATTGACTAAAATTGTAAGAAAAAACTATTTAGCCACTGCCCAAACAGCTATTTTTTAGTCATTTCTTCTGCCAAACGTACTGCTTCGTAAGCATTGATAATACCACCTGTTACGCAGAGGTCAGAAAGTTTTACTTTTTCGCCTTTTGCACCCGGTTTGTTGATGTCTTGGGTATAGCGAATAGCTGATTTCATTAGTATTTCTTTCACTTGTACTGCGGTGAGTTCGGGATAATAAGACATTAGCAATGCCGCTACCCCCGCAGTAGTAGGTGCCGCCATACTGGTACCGCTGGCTTTTTTGTATACATTTTTGTCGGGTACCGTAGAGTAAATATCCACCCCTGGTGCAAAAACATCTACTTTGGTTTTGCCATAGTTAGAAAAATTAGCTACAAATTTGTTATCTTCATTGTGCCAACTGGAAGCTCCGATTTCAAGCCAATTTTTGGCTTCGCCACTGCTTGCATAGTATTTATTAGGGAAATTAGGCTCTACTTCTAAGTTTTTGGCATCATTTCCTGCGGCGTGAATAAGTAAAACCCCTTTACTTTCCGCATACTTTACGGCTTCATCTACAAATTTTTTATCAGGCGAGTAGCCTTTGCCAAAACTCATATTGATAATTTGAGCTCCATTATCTACGGCATAAAAAATGGCATTGGCAATATCTTTATCTCTTTCATCACCATCAGGAACGGCACGAATAGGCATAATAAGCACATTGCTGGCTACTCCTTTGATACCCAAGTTATTATCACGATTAGCGGCGATAATACCAGCCACGTGAGTTCCGTGAAAAGCATCAGGACCTTTTACATCATTATTGCCGTAGCCTTTTTCACGCAATTTTTTAGGGTTATCTCCTACAATTTTACGAGGATTAAACTCGGGATTTAAGCCAAAATCCAAAGCATTTTTTAAGCCTTTTTCATAATATTCTTCCAACTCTTCGGGGGTTGCTCCTATCATAAAGGCAAACAAAGTTTTGCTTTTGGCTTCTTTGACTTTCAGGTCTGTATCGGGAAGTTCAAGGATATTTTCTTTGGTCATTGGTTTGCCTGCCAGAGCCTTTTTTACGATTTGTATAGCTTCGTAAAAAGGTTTCAGTTGCTCCATTTCTGTTTTTTTCTCTTCTCTCTTTGCTTCCAACTCTTTTTTTACTTTTTCAAAATATTCGTATTCAGGGTCTTTGGGATTGGGCTTTTTGAATTTTTTAGAAAGACGGGCAAACTCGCGGGCTACTTCGTAAGAATCTTGGTGGATATTTTTGCCATTTTTGCCACCAATAAAATTCCAACCATTTACGTCATCAACAAAGCCATTGCCGTCATCATCTTTACTATTGCCTGCAATTTCTTTGGTGTTTGTCCAAATTTTGCCTTTAAGGTCTTCGTGTTCAATATCAACTCCCGAATCAATAACAGCAACAATAACGGTGCGTCCTTTTTTATTTTTGAGTAGTTCTTCGTAAGTTCTTTCGGTACTTACGCCTCGTACATTATCTTTTTTAGGGTCTAGGTTGAACCAATTTTCAGGAGCTTTTTCTTGAGCTTTTGTTGCGATGCCTAACAAAGAAAACATCACAGCAGGTATAAAAACTTTTTTCATTTCGCTATATTTTTTTGATAGTTGTAAGTAAAACGGAATACAAAGACAAATTATTTTCTGCCACCAAAAAACATACTCAAATACAAAGCGGCAAAAGTAGAATAGTTTTTTACAGGGTCGGAAGTAAAATTGGCATTCAAAAGAGGCATTTCTTGGAAAAATACATCTACAACAAAGCCTGTTTCTATACCTGTAAGGCTAGTTTTGAAGGCACTGGTTTCAAAGGTAAGTCCAATTTTGGCATTGATGCCGGGTACTACTTTCATTTGCCCAAAACCTGCAAAGAAAGCACCTCTGCCTTCTATGCGTTCTTCGGTAAAAGGTACGCCATATTTGCTTTGAAAGAGGGCATCATCTCCAAAATTGTATTGGTAAAAAGGCAAATCGGTTGTTCTGTTATTAACTCCACCTACTCCGCCCGATGTATTGTAACGTATCAGGTAGGGTTTGAGCATACCCAAGCTCAAGCCACCTGCAAGCACTGCATTTACTTGTACGCCTTCTTGGGGGGCTTTGCGGAAAAGTACCAAGTCTTTGCCAAACTGCAAACGTAAATTGTAAAGATAATTTTGCTTACCTCTGACAAAAGCCTGCCCACCGCTTATATTAGAAACCGAAAAACGATACTCTTGCGGATGGCGAATACCTACGAACTCTACGGTATAAGTAGTATTTACACGGGCATTGTCCGTAACTTTTCCATATTTGAAACTAATGCCTCCGGGAAAATTGGCATTGGTATTGATATTTATGCCAAAAGTAAATTCCTTTGTCAGTTCATCTTCCAAGATACTTTGAGCTTGCAAATGAACCGAAAGTAAGAATAAGAAAAAGATTTTAGCAATTTTTGACATAAGCCTAACGAGAAAAAACCTACAAGGCTGAAAAACTTGTAGGTCTGTATGCTATCCAATTATTTTTTTACTTGTCTTGTCCAAGTTGCAGTTCTACCAATACCTGTGCCGGGTATTTTCCCTTTGAGGTTTATGGTATTTTCGTCTGCCATAGTAACATCACAAGTATATGTATTTCCTGATTTGGGGTCATAGATACGGGCATCATCGCCGCCCCATTTTTTAGAACCTTTGTATTCAAGGTTAATGAGATTTACCAGACCTTTTACAGGTTTGCTTCGCATTGCTTCGTTAGGGTTTTTCTTATCTAATCTTGGCTGACCTGTTTCGGGGTCGTTGGGTTCTTTGAGCCAAACAATTCTGCCGTTATACTTGCCCTCTTTGGTTTTGTAGATTTGAATACGAGCCGAACCCTCATCATTCATCCATATACCTACGATAGCATCTCCATCGGCTTGGGCAAAAACATTGATAGCTAAAAATGCAAGAACAGCCAGTAAGCTAACTTTTTTCATACGCTTTTAAGAGTTTAGGTGAAAATTGATTTTAACAAACAAAAACGTGGCAACAATTATACCAAAATTTTTAGAATTTGTTGCAAAATAGTGAAAGTTTTTTTAAGCCTCAAATCATATCTTGCGTAGCGTATTCCATTTGCATGCGTACCAAATTGGCATAAATACCATTTTCGTTTTGCAGAAGTTCTTGATGAGAGCCTATTTCGGCGATTTTTCCTTCGTGTAACACATAAATAACATCAGCATTGCGAATAGTGGCAAGTCTGTGGGCGATAATAATAGTAGTTCGGTTTTTCATCAGCTCATTGAGAGCATCTTGAACAATTTTTTCCGATTCGGCATCCAAAGAGCTGGTAGCTTCGTCCAAAATCAAAATACTTGGGTTTTTCAGAATAGCTCTTGCAATAGCGATACGCTGGCGTTGCCCTCCCGAAAGTTTTACCCCCCTTTCGCCTACAAGGGTACTCAACTTTTCAGGGAATTTTTCAATAAAATCCCAAGCATTGGCTTTTTTGGCGGCTTCAATGATTTCTTCATCACTGGCATTGGGTTTGCCGTAAGCAATATTTTCTCGGATAGTTCCACCAAAAAGAATGAGTTCTTGGGGTACAAGAGCCATATTAGCTCTAAGGCTGTGCGTATCCCATTGCTCCAAAGGTTTTTCATCTACCCAAATAGCATTGGGAGGTACATCATATAGTTTCATAATCAGTTGGACAATCGTAGATTTACCCGCCCCACTATGCCCTACAAGTGCTACTTTCTGCCCCTGATGAATTTTCAGCGAAACCCCTTTCAAAACTTCTAAATCGGCTCGGGTGGGATAGCTAAAATGCAGATTTTCAATCTGAATTTCTCCTTTTACTTTTTCTAAATTTTCCAAATTTGCAAAATGCGTAATTTCAGATTTTTCGCCCAAAATTTCCAAAATTCTTTCCGATGCCCCAATCGTTTTTTGAAGTTGTGCGTACAAATCGCCCATACCTGCCACCGAAGCCCCAATAAATATGGTGTAAAGAATAAACTCAATGAGTTCCCCTGTTTTGAGTGAGCCTTCGGCAATCAGATTTGCCCCATACCATAGCACCAGCACAATTCCCCCAAAAAGAGCAAATATCAGAAATGAAACAAAAGCCCCTCGGAATATCGAAGTTTTTAGAGCAATTTTTACCAAATTATCTAATTTGTTTCGGTAACGTTTCTGCTCCCACCATTCGTTGGTAAAAATTTTTACCACTTGTATTGCCTGAAAAGTTTCTTCTACAATGGTATTGGCTTGTGCGAGTTCGTCTTGGGCTTTTTTAGAAAGTTTGCGAATAAATCTGCCAAAAAGTATAGCCGCCACAATCATTACAGGGAAAGTAGCAAGCATTACCAAAGCAAGTTCTGTATAACGAATAAGCAAAATACTTACCCCTATGGTAAGCACGGCTACTTGCCTGAAAATTTCAGCCAAACCAAATGAAAGCATACTTTCAAGCTGACTTATATCGGTATTGATACGGCTGACAAGGTCGCCTACACGATTTTTTTCAAAGAAATTTATCGGAAGTGTAATAATTTTGTTGTAGAGGCTGGCTCGTAAATCAGCCATTGTTCTTTCGCTTACATTGGCAAAAAGATATACCCGAAAAAAAGAAGCCAATGCCTGCAAAAGCAATATCACCAAAAAAACAAAAGCTACCTGATTGACGCTTGTAAGTATCCAAGAAGTATCTCCCGATGCTACATCTGCAATTTTACCCGAAAGCGTTGGGAAAGTAAGCGTAGTAAGTGTAGAAACTACTAAAAAGAACATTCCTACCCAAAAATACCCCCGATAAGGACGTGTATAAGCTAATAGTTTTCTGATTTTGGCAAAGCCTTCTTTGGTAAGTTTGCGTTTTTTATCAGGATTTTCGCCATTTTCTACGAAACGACTGCGTGGTGGCATAAGAAATTTTTTGCAAAATTATTAAAAATAAAGCAAGATAAAAATGATTTTAATCAAGAGCTAGCGAAATTTGCTTTTGGATTTTACAAAGGTTGATAGCAAAGATTTCAAAAATCAACTACTACAGGGCTAGTATCCTTATGTCTAATCACAAAACTTCTAACACGCTTTCCATCTGCGTACCTCTTGACCCTTTGATAAGTAAAAACCAATCTTGCAAGTTTTTGTCTTTGAGCCAATTATGCAAAGAAAATTTATCTGTAAAAAAGTAGGCTTGGGGCAAAAACTCCAAAGCAGGTTGCATTTCATTTCCGTATAAAACAACCAAATCAAAATTCTTTTCCGCAAGCAACTTGCCCAAATTTTGATGTTCGGTGAGGCTGTAAGAACCAAGTTCGTTCATTTGCCCTAAAATAACGCCTTTGGGTTGTGAGCTTTGAATATGGGCAAAGTTTTCAATGGCTTTTTTCATTGAACTCGGATTGGCATTGTAGGCATCTAAAAGAATAATATTGGTATTTTGTTGTAAAATTTGAGAGCGATTGTTACGAGGTTTATAGCTCAAAATTGCCTCGTCCATTTTATCAGCAGGAACGCCAAAATATTTGCCTATACATAAAGCCGTGGCAATGTTTGCAAAATTATACTTGCCTACCAGTTGCGTTTGAATGAAACTGCCTTGCTCATTTTCGTAAGCCACAAAAAAGTCTGAATTGACTAATTTACAATGCAGATAATCTTGCTCGTTGGGATATGTGAAGGTTCGCTTTTTAGGAAATTTGCTTTTTTGAGCAAGTGTTAGCAGTTCTTTTTCATTGGTATTGAGAAAAATTGCACCTTTGTTTTTTTGCAAATATCTGTAAAGCTCACCATTGGCTTGCATTACTCCTTCCAAACTACCAAAACCCTCCAAGTGGTCTAAACCGATATTAGTGATAACACCACAAGTAGGCTGTGCTATTTGACAAAGAAAAGCCGTTTCGCCTATATGATTTGCCCCAAGTTCAATCACAGCTATTTCAGTATTTTGGGGAATGGAAAGAATAGTAAGTGGCACCCCAATATGATTGTTCAGATTACCTTGCGTAGCAAAAGTTTGATATTTTTGCGACAAAACAAGAGCTGTAAGTTCTTTGGTAGTAGTTTTGCCGTTAGAGCCTGCAATCGCTACAAAAGGAATTTGCAAATGCTGGCGGTGCATTTGGGCTAATTGTTGTAATGTTTGCAAAGCATTTTTAACTAAAATACACTTTTCGCTTGTCTGATATTTTTCTTCATCAATAATGACATATTCGGCTCCTTTGTCCAGGGCTTCTTGGGCGAAGGCATTTCCATTGAAATTTACTCCTTTCAAGGCAAAAAAAAGGCTTCCTTTTTCTATTTTACGAGTATCGGTAGAAGCTTTGCGATAGGCAAGATAAATTTCATAAAGCTGACTTATCTGCATAAAACTGCACTTTACAAAAACAAAAATAAACAAAACCTCGCAAAGAAACACAAAAAATTTATACTTTTGCCCGATAAACGCTAAAATGTATGAATACAACCAACACCCCACAAACCTACGAGGAAATTGACCTCTTGGAGCTAATTATCAAGATTTACAAATTTTTCAAAAAACGAATTTTGCTCATTTTGGCGGTAATGGTTGCTTGTATCGGATTAGGGGCACTCAGTAGCTATTTGGTTTTCCAGCCTCGTTACCAATCTACTATGATTTTTCAGTCGCGTTCAATGACTGCCTCGGAGGTAGTAGGGGTAACCAATACGCTCAATAACTTGGTAAGAGAAGAAAATTACACTGAAATTGAGAAGCTGACAGGTTTGCCCAAAGAGATTGCTAAAAAAATTGAGAAATTAGAAGCCGCTCCTAATCGTGAAATTCAAAAAAATATTGATAAAGATATACGCAGGGACTCTACACTTGCCCTTACCATAGAAACTACCGATAACGAAAATTTGGATAAAATTCAGCAGGGCTTTGTCAAGTATCTGGAAAACCTTCCTTATGTACAAAAAAGAACCCAGTTATTCAAGGAAGGTAGAGAGCGTATGCTTGTACAAATACAAAAAGAAATTAAGCACGTAGATAGTGTAAAACGTATCATAGAAGCTAGTCTTTTAGCCAAAAACCCTATTATTCTCAATGGTGGTAATGAATTTTCGGCAGAACTACTAAAACTTTATAATGCGGAAAATCAGGTAAGAGAAGAATTAGCCTTCCCCCAAGATATAAAAGTTATCAAAGATTTCACTCGTTACCAAAAACCTCGCAAATTTTCTATTCGTGAAACTTTGGGAATTTCGGCACTGATAGGTTTTATTTTAGGCGTTTTGTGGAGTTTAGTGATTGAACTCAATAAAATTATTCGCCAAAGAGAACAAAATACCAACTAAAATTTTCTTTGTGAAATACTACTTGGTAATCGGTGAGCGTTCAGGCGATTTACACGCCTCTAATCTGATGAAAGCTATCAAAAATCTGGATAGCCAAGCCGATTTTCGTTTTTTAGGCGGCGAGCAGATGCAAGCCGTAGGTGGAAACTTGTTTTTGCATTACAAAGAAATTGCCGTGATGGGCTTTTTGGAAGTGCTTTCCAAATTGCCTAAAATTTTCAAGTTTCTTTCACTTTGCCAAAAAGATATTCTTGCCTATCAGCCTGATGTAGTAATTTTAGTAGATTTTGCGGGTTTCAATATGCGAATTGCTCGCTTTTGCAAAAAGCATCATATTCGCACCTTTTACTACATTTCTCCTAAAATTTGGGCTTGGAATACCAGCCGTGCCTACAAAATCAAGAAATATGTGGATAGAATGTTTGTGATTCTGCCCTTTGAGAAAGATTTTTACAAAAAATTCAACTACGAAGTAGATTACGTTGGTAACCCTCTTTTAGATGCTATCCATAGCTTCAAAGGCGAAGATGATTTTTTCAAGAAAAACAACCTTTCTCCCCAAAAACCTATTGTAGCGGTTTTGCCCGGTAGCCGAAAAAGCGAACTTCACTACATTTTGCCTACAATGCTTTCTTGCAAGCCTTATTTTTCAGAGTTTCAGTGGGTAGTAGCAGGTGTTGATAATGTGCCTACCGAAATGTATGATATTTGCAAGCAATACGAAATTCCTGTTTTGTACAACCAAACCTACGATTTACTGGCTCACGCTCATACAGCAGTAGTTACTTCGGGTACAGCCACTCTGGAAACAGCTCTTTTTGGTGTGCCACAAGTAGTTTGCTACAAAGGCAATGCTCTTTCGTACCAGATCGCCAAACGCTTGGTGCAGGTGCGTTATATTTCTCTTGTCAATCTCATAATGAACCAGCCCGTAGTAACCGAGCTTATCCAAAACAACTTGACTACTGAAAACTTACGAAAAGAATTAGAAAAGATTGTTTCGGGAGAAGCACGCGAAAAAATGCTCCAAAACTACCTCACACTCAAACACATAATGGGTAATGTAGGTGCTTCACAAACAGCGGCTCAGAAAATGATTGAATATTTGAGCCAATAATCCCTGACAAAAGTCAGTTTTTCTACTCCAAAAACTCATACCCTCCCCCACTTTTCCATACTAATTTTGGAAACAGAAATAGTATGGACTTATGACCGTCAAGGAGTTTATCAGTCGGAAAGTAGAGCCTAAAACGCTTACCAAACTCATTGTCTTGTTTTTTTATTCAAACAGAGATGAGCAAAAAATTGCTTTGCAAACAGAAAATCTGCTTTCTTCTTACACGCAAGCAGGCAAAATGCACTTTTTCAGCATTGATGCGAACCTTCACCCCGAACTTACCAAAAGTTTCAACGTCAAGCGTTTTCCTAAGCTAATTCTCATTTTTGAAGACAAAGAAATTGGCAGATTTGCCCAAGAAAGCATCAGTGAAGCACTTATAGAGGAAATAATCCAAGATTTGAAGGTTAAAAATATTTTGCAATAATTATGTCGGCTACTCATACCCATATTGCTACTACTTGCTACCATTGCGGCGATACTTGCAAGCCCAATGAAACCATATTCTACGATGATAAGCCTTTTTGCTGTAATGGTTGCCAGCAAGTATATGCTCTTTTGCAAGAAAATGGCTTGTGCGAATATTATACAATGGAAGATTTGCAACGTATTTCGCAGAAAGCCGAAGTAAGAACCGAAAAGTATGCTTATCTGAATTTACCTGAAATCAAAGCCAAATTGCTGGATTTTTCCGATGGCAATACTGCCAAAATCACTTTCTATGTACCTTCTATTCATTGTAGTTCTTGTATTTGGCTTTTGGAAAATTTGCATAAGCTCAACCGAGGTATTCAGTATAGTCGTGTAGATTTTCTAAAAAAACAAGTAGCCGTAAGCTATCTGGAAAAAGAAACAGATTTGCAGGCTATTGTAAGCCTAATGGCTCAAATCGGCTATGAGCCACATATCACACTAAGCGACACCGAAAAAGCTGAAAGCGAACAAAAACGACTCAGCCGCGAGCAGAAGCAAATTATTGCCAAAATTGCCGTAGCAGGCTTTGCCTTTGGTAATATTATGCTGATTAGCTTTCCCGAATACTTCGGTTTTGATAGCCATTCGGAAGGCTCTTTTCGTAAATTTTTCCAATACATCAACTTTCTGATTGTTCTACCTGCTTTTTTCTATTCGGGCTGGGGCTATATCCATTCTGCTTACCAAAGCCTTCGCAAAGGCATTGTAAATATTGATTTTCCTTTGGCTCTTGGGTTGATAGTTCTGCTTACCCGCAGTGCTTATGAAATTTTTGCTGATATAGGTGCAGGCTACGTAGATACCCTTGCAGGGCTTATTTTCTTTTTGCTTCTGGGAAAATGGTTTCAACAACGCACCTACGATATACTCCGCTACGATAGAGATTTCAAAGCCTATTTCCCCGTAGCAGTGAGCGTACAAACTGCCGAAGGCACTGAAAAGCAAGTACCTGTTGCACAGCTAAAAGTAGGCGATAGAATAATTATTCGTAACCAAGAACTTATCCCCGCCGATAGCATTTTGCTCAAAGGTGAGGCTAACATTGATTATAGCTTCGTAACAGGCGAGGCTATGCCTGTGGAAAAAGTTTTGGGCGAAATTATTTATGCAGGGGGCAAACAAGTTGGCTCTACCATTGAGTTGGAAGTAGTTAAATCTGTTTCGCAAAGCTATCTTACAGAGCTTTGGAACAAAGACGAATTTCAAAAGAAAAAAGCCAACCAAGAAGCTACTATCCGCTTGCAAAACTTTTTGAGTAAATATTTCACATTTGCTCTTTTGGCAGTTGCTTTTGGGGGTATTGTATATTGGTTATGGCAAAATGATTTGGCAAGAGCTATCAATGCCTTTACAGCAGTGCTAATTATTGGCTGTCCTTGTGCTTTGGCACTTTCATCGCCTTTTGCTTTGGGTACAGCAATGCGTATAATGGGTAAAGCCAAATTGTATCTTAAAAATGTAGCCGTTATTGAGCAAATGGCTCAGGTTGATACCCTTGTTTTTGACAAAACAGGCACTATTACCGAAACCGATAAGGCTCAAATTGAATGGAAAGCCATAGAGCAAGAATTATCGGAAACAGAAAAAATAGCTATCAAGCTACTTGCTCGCAATTCTACACACCCACTTTCGCAACAAATTTACCAATATCTGACTTTGGAACTTCCCAAAGAAATGGAAGTCCAAGATTTTGAAGAATTTACAGGAAAAGGTATCAGTGGTAAAGTTGGAAATCTATGGGTGCAATTAGGTTCGGCAAAATGGCTTGCAGTAGATGTGCCCGTGCAAGACTACCATAGCAAAGTGTTTGTGAAAATCAATGGCAATTTGAAAGGCTATTTTGTATTTCGCAATAGCTATCGCAAAGCAATAGCTACACTTACACAAAACCTATGGAACAGAGGCTACGACTTGCACTTGCTTTCAGGCGATAATGCAGGCGAAGCCCCATATCTTGTAAAATATTTCTTGAAAAACGAAAAAATGCACTTCAATCAATCACCTCACGATAAATGGGAATTTGTAAAAAATTTACAAAAAAGCGGTAAAAAAGTAATGATGCTCGGCGATGGCTTAAATGACGCAGGAGCATTGCAAAAAGCAGATGTAGGTGTAGCTGTAACCGAAAACATTGCCTATTTCACTCCTGCCTCCGATGCCATTCTGGACGCCTCGGCAATGGATAAAGTTGAGGGGTTCTTGAAATTGGCTCGCAAAAGTATGAATGTTATTAAGCAAAGTTTTGCAATATCTCTGATTTACAACATTATAGGACTTTCATTTGCAGTACAAGGCACGCTTTCGCCACTCATTGCGGCGGTGCTGATGCCTTTAAGTTCTGTTACGGTAGTGGCTTTTACCACTTTGAGTGTAAAAGCCAAAGCCAAAAGCATTTTATATCGGGATTAAACTGATTTTCAAAAAGTTTTTGTAGTAGGAAGAGGGAATAACTTTTGAGCAATCAAACCTCAAACAATTAAACTTTGAACATTTTGCATTTTTTGAATATAAATTTTTTCAAGGATAATTTCATAAACAACCGAATTGTATGTCAGTGATTTATTTTCTTTTGAGTGTCAGTGTAATAATGGGAACGCTATTTCTGCTGGTGTTCCTGTGGAATTTGCGAAGCGGACAATACGAAGATGACTATACACCTTCAATACGAATACTTTTTGAAGATAAAAAACCTTCTAACCCCGACAATTTTTCATCAAAAACCTAAAATCTAACAAGTTATGGAAGTAAAAACTTCATCTATTCACACCCATAGTGGCGTACTGGAAAAGTTTGAGTACGACAACACGATTGTTCGTAATTTCGGTATTGCTACGGTAGTTTTTGGGATAATTGGAATGCTTGTAGGTCTGCTGGTTGCCTTTCAGCTCGTTTTCCCCGAACTGAATTTTGGCATACCTTACACTACTTTTGGGCGTATTCGTCCTTTGCATACCAACGCTGTTATTTTCGCCTTTGTAGGTAATGCGATTTTTATGGGCGTGTATCATTCTATGCAACGCCTGCTCAAAACACGTATGTATAGCGATTTGCTCAGCCAAATACACTTTTGGGGCTGGCAACTCATTATTCTTTCTGCCGCTATTACCTTACCTCTGGGTTATACTACTACCAAAGAATACGCAGAATTGGAGTGGCCTATTGATATTGCCATTACACTCGTTTGGGTAGTATTTGGTATCAATATGTTCGGAACACTCATCAAACGCCGTGAAAAGCATATTTATGCCGCTATCTGGTTTTATATTGCTACTTGGGTAACCGTGGCAATGCTCCATATTGTCAATTCCTTTGAGTTGCCTGTCAGTTTCCTAAAAAGCTATTCACTTTTTGCAGGGGTACAAGATGCTCTTGTACAATGGTGGTACGGGCACAATGCAGTGGCTTTTTTCCTTACTACCCCATATTTAGGCTTGATGTACTACTATCTGCCTAAAATGGCAAATCGTCCTATTTATTCTTACAAACTATCTATTTTGCATTTCTGGACACTGATTTTCATCTATATTTGGGCGGGTCCTCACCATTTGCTTTACTCATCTACTCCCGACTGGGTGCAATCTTTGGGGGTAGTCTTTTCTGTAATGCTTATTGCTCCTTCTTGGGGTGGTGGTATCAATGGCTTGCTTACCCTTCGTGGAGCTTGGGATAAAGTACGCGACGATGCCTCGCTGAAAATGATGGTTGTTGCTATTACGGCTTACCTAATGGCAACCTTTGAAGGTCCTATGCTTTCGCTCAAAAACGTAAATGCCATTGCCCACTTTACCGATTGGATAGTTGCTCACGTACACGTAGGTGCTTTGGGTTGGAATGGTATGATGAGCTTTGCCATTTTGTACTACATTATTCCTCGTGTATATCAAACTGAAATTTATTCTAAAAAACTAATGAATACACACTTCTGGATAGGTACGCTGGGAATAGTGCTGTATGCTATACCTATGTATGTTTCAGGATTTACACAAGGTTTGATGTGGAAAGAATTTGCCGAAGATGGTACTTTGCGTTATGGAAACTTCTTGGATACCGTTACCAAAATTATACCTATGTACGCAATGCGTGGCATTGGGGGTACACTTTATTTCACGGGGGTAATTGTAATGGTGTATAACCTTTGGAAAACTGCCAAGCAAGGAAAGTTCGTTGCCAATGAAGCCGCCGAAGCAGTTTCCTTCCGTACCCAACCTGTGGGTGAGCTAAAAGGATGGCATAAAATTTTTGAAACCAAACCCTTATTGATGCTTGTTGGCTCTTTGATTGTCGTTTCTATTGGTGGTTTGGTACAAATGATTCCCACTTTTGTTATCAAAGAAAATATCCCTACCATTGCCAGCGTAAAACCCTATACCCCATTAGAACTGGAAGGTAGAGATTTATACATTCGCGAGGGTTGCAATGCTTGCCATACCCAATTGGTTCGTCCTTTCCGCTCCGAAACCGAACGCTACGGCGAATACTCCAAATCGGGAGAGTATGTGTACGACCACCCTTTCTTGTGGGGTTCTAAACGTACAGGACCCGATTTGATGAGACTTGGTAAGAAGTATCCCGATTCTTGGCACTATCATCATATGCGAGAGCCTGTTTCTATGTCGCCCGGCTCCATTATGCCCCCTTATCCTTGGCTTTTAGAAAATACAATGGATTACGCCGACATTGAAAAGAAAATGCAAGTTCTCCGAACTATGGGCGTTCCTTACAGCGACGAAGACATCAAAAATGCCCGCAAGAAAATTGATGAGCAAGCGATGCAAATCGTAGAAAATTTGAAGAAAGAAAAAGTGAAAGTAGAGAAAAATACTGAAATCGTGGCTCTGATAGCTTATTTGCAACGCTTGGGTACTGATATTAAAGTACAAGAGCAAACCGCTCAAAAGTAAAATTTGGGGGCTTTTGCCCCCTTACCCAAATTTCTGTAAAGAAACCAAATTCTAAAATCTATGAGGCAGTTTCTCAATGGTGTGCAAGGCGTGGATATTTATCTGATTATCTCGCTACTGATATTTTTCACCTTTTTTATAGGAATGCTTGTGTGGCTGATTACAGCCAAGAAAGATAAAATGCAACAAATCAAAAATATTCCCTTAAACGATGGTTCTATCCCTAACCAAAACTTATCAAAACAATGAAATCCGTGTTTCGCAAAATTAGTCTTTTAGCTTTGTTTGCTTTGGCAAGTATGCCACTCAAAGCCCAAGAAGTAGTAGCCATTCAGAAAAGCAGTGAGGAAGAGATGATTTTCTGGATTTTGGCTTTCCTGATTGGACTCACCGCTACCATAATCGTCCTTCTTATCATTACGATTTTCCAACTGCTCAATCTTTTGCAAAAAGAAACCAATCGGGTTACAGGCGAGCATTTGAGCCTTTGGGAACGCTTTTTGGGTTTCAAACCCAAATCGCAAGAACATAAACTCTTGCTTGATGAAGATTTTGACGGCATCAAAGAATTAGATAACCCCATTCCTGCTTGGTTCAACTGGTTTTTTGGGGTAACCATTGCCTTTGCAGTATTGTATTTGCCTATTTACCACGTATGGAAAGTTTGGGATTTACAAGATGCCGAATACGAAAAAGAGGTCAAAATAGCAGAAATCAAGAAAGAAGAGTACCTCAAAAAAGTAGCCAATAGCATTGACGAAAAAAATGTAAAACTTATCACTGATGCGTCTCAAATTCAGAAAGGGGCAGAAGTGTATAAATCTAATTGTGCCGCCTGCCACGGACAAAAAGGCGAAGGACTGGTAGGTCCAAACCTTACAGATGAATATTGGCTCTATGGTGGCAAAATCAATGATATTTTCAAAACTATCAAGTATGGTACGCAGAAAGGTATGCCCGGTTGGCAAAAACAGCTAAATCCACTTCAAATTCAGCTTGTAAGTAGCTACATTCATTCCCTCAAAGGCACTAACCCTCCTAATGCCAAAGAACCACAAGGTACCAAAGAAAGCGGCGAAGGAGGAGAAAATAACGAAGGTAAAGCCGTTTCGCAAGCCAACTAAACAACCATTCGAAACCATAAAAAAGGTAGCCTGCTGGGGCTACCTTTATTTTTAGTTCCCTTGAACAATCAACTTTTCTGTATAAATTTCCCTTTCTGTGTGTATTTGCAAGATATACAAGCCTCTTGGTAAATGGTTTAGACTTATAGTCTTTCTTTCCCTTGCATCTTCTATGCTAATTGGTATTTTATTCCCTTTCAAATCTTGCAGAGAAATCTTTTGAATCTCCTCATCAAGCTCTACAAACACCTTATCGCTTGTAGGATTAGGGTAAATAGCAATTTTAGATTTACCTGCAAATTGTACGGTTGCTATACGAGAAAATTTGTAAAAACCATCTTTATCCAAAACTTTCAAACGATAATAAACCATATTAAAAGGCACATCTATATCTAAATAACTGAAATAAGTTTGATTATTCCACTTTTGCTGATGTATCTCTTGCCAGCTTTGTAAATTATCTGAACGCTCTAAAATGAATTTATCCACATTGATAGCTGTTTGTACAAGCCACTCTATTTGTGCAGTTTGTTTGGATACAGCCTTTGCACGGAAATATATAAACTCCACAGGTAAAGGTGAAAAAGAACTGAAAAATAACGTGAATTATAAGTCTAACTTATT
>NZ_JBRCWE010000042.1:0-52039 GCF_053497555.1 Raineya sp.
TTTGCCCGTAGGGCTTACAGGCTCATTGCCGATTGCTCCAAAATTACCTCCCTGATTTGCCAAAGAAACGCCTTCACGCAAAGAAATAGGATAGTTTTCATAAGTTTTATAAAAACCTTCCAAAGTAAAACGCAGACTCGGTTTGGGCATAAATTCTACACCTGCCGTAAAGTGATTGTTAGCAATATATGGTGTGTTTCTATTGACTAAACTTCCTTGCTCATCTCTGAAACCCAACACCGTGTAAATCGGAATTTTGTAATAACGTCCTACCGAAGCCGAAGCAAACCATTTGTCGTTCATCTGATAGGAGGTAGAAATACGAGGAGAAAGCGTTCTATAAAATTGCAAACCTGTATCGGTAAAAGTGTTCATATCGCTACGCAGACCCGCAGATATACCCCAGCGGTCTATGGTTTTGCTTACTTGTCCGAAAAAGCCAAAGCGGAAAAATTCAATGGCTGAATTAGCACGTATATCTATTTGAGGCTGAATAATATTCCCGAAATCATCTCTGATTTCTCTGCGAAAACGATTGAAAAAATCATTGTTGAATTTCACGTATTGCAAAACACCCCCATAACTCCATTTCCACGTACCTTCTTTTTTGTTGAAGTCTATGCGTAATTTGTTTTCAATTTCTTGGGAACGCACTCGTAAAGTACGACGACTTTCATCACCGAATTGAGCATCTTCAAATCTATCTAAACGATTTTCAAACATATTGCGACTTAAAGCGATATTTACATAACCTTTGGGGATAAGCCTTTTAAGTACAAAACCTGTCGTATAGTTCCACTGATTGATAGCAGGGTTTGAGCGTAAAATGTATTCTTTGGTTACGTCAGACTTGCGAGGTACGCCGAAAGTAAATTCATCAATAGCTCCCAATCCAATGGCTGTAAGCGTAGTTTTGCTATCCAGTTGGCTACTTACTTTATACTGAAAATCCCAATAGTTGGGACGAATGGGTAAATCCAAAGCCGCAAACAAAAATTGCAAGTATGACCTTCGTACAGAAGCCAAATAAGTCGTTTTTTTAGATAAAGGACCTTCAAAGGTAGTAGCAAGTTCTGTTCCTGATAGTCGGATATTACCCGAAAATCGTTCAGGGTTGCCGTTTCTTTGCTTAAATTCAAGCACTGAGGAAAGGGCATTATCAAAGCGAGCGTGAAAAGCCGAACTGCTTAAAGTTACATCTTCAATAAAAGAAACATTCAAAATACCCGTAGGACCACCTGCGGCTCCTTGCGTAGCAAAATGGTTGATAACAGGCACTTCAATACCATCTAAATAATACACATTTTCGTTAGGAGCACCGCCACGAATGATTATATCATTCCGAAATCCACCCACCGAACCCGCTGTGCCACCTACGCCCGGTAGAGCCTGTACTACACGAGAAATGTCAAAATTACCGCCTGGGTTACTACGAATTTCTTCTGTGGTAAGTTTCTGCACTGATAGAGGCGTTTCCAAAGTTGCCGCAGAAGCCGATTTAGAAGTTTTTTCAGTAACTTCTACAGCTTCAATGTTTTGCTCGTCTTCTAATTCAAAGTTAAGAATTTGAGCATTTCCCGAAGTTACAACCACATTGTATTTGGTTTGGCTTTGGTAGCCCACTACCGAAGCTGTAATATTATAGCTTCCTGTGGCTATTTCTAAACGAAAATTACCATTTTCGTCAGATGTGGTGCCTATTTCGGTGTTTTCAACCTTGATAACTGCACCTACTAAAACTTCTTGGGTGTTTTTGTCTTTGATAGAGCCTAAAATGATGCCTTTGGATTGTGAGAGAGCTGAAAAAGAAAAGAAAGCAAGTTGTAAAATGTAAAAAAATCGCATAGCCTTAAAAATTAGGTTGTGGTAAAGATTGTATGATATTTTTGTAAAAGACAAAGAGGGCGTATTTTTGTAATATGTCTAAAGTATTAACAAAAGTAAACTGCCCTCATTGTCAAGGTACAAAGGTAGTGAAAAATGGTCGTAAAAAAGATGGAACACAAAATTTTTTGTGTAAATCTTGTGGTAAGCAGTTTCAACAGGCTTATCGGTACAAGGGAGCAGACCCTAAAATTAAACATCTGATAGTAAGTATGTTATTAAGAAATAGTGGCATACGAGATATTGCAACGGTCTTACAAGTCAGTCGTGCTTGTGTGTTAAATCAGCTACTTAAACAGTCTGAAAAGTGTGTGATAACTCCCAAGCAAAAGCACTACAAAAGTGTTCAAATTGACGAATTTTGGTCTTATGTTCAGCATAAGAAAAAGCACAAGCGATGGCTTTTCTATGCCTATGCTCCTGAAACGAATGAAGTCTTAGGCTATGTGATAGGCAATCGCAGTGCTAAAACAATTAAAAAACTACTTCAAATGCTTAAAGATATTGAAATTGATCAGTATTGTACCGAAGCCAAAGTTTTTTTGAAAGCAAAATAAAGCCTTCCAAACTTAAACTGCAAGATGCACTTGGTCGGGGGATACTTTGCCAATATATGAAAAACTCCACTCTTGAAGGTGGAGTTTTATTACCTATTTTCCTGACTTTTTCTTTCTTTCTATTATTTGTCCGTTTTCTAATGAGTAATCAAAGTAATTTCGGATATTAGGGTGTTGGTCTATATACTGCCGAGTATAGATATGTATTACTCCATTAGCATTTCCAAATATAGCTGCTGTTCTGCTGTCATTTTCCCACACATCTATTCCTGCTATTTGATTTAGGTCATATTGGTCTAAAATATAGTAACTATTTAAGTTGGCAAAAACAATTTTATTATCAATTGTAATCAGAGGTTGATTGGTTATTAAACCATATTTTGTATTCTCGTAATGTATAACATTATTGTATGCAATAGGGAACCAATCTCTTTTAATGGTATCTACCAAGGCCCTCAGAGTAGAATTTTGTTGTGCTTGTACATTTACATTCACAAACAAACAGCTTATTACAACTATTACAAAAACAAATTTTTTCATAAAAGAAACTTTAAGGTTTAACAAAAATATCGCTTGGATTGTTCGAATTTTGCAGGTTTGTTCCTTGCGGGTTAGTGAATATAGTGATTTGCGTTCTTGGTAAATCTTGATATAAGGGTACACCATTATTATCAGCGGCAGCCTCTAATCCAATTTGTAAAACAGTTGTTGAATTTATTTGATAAAAAGTATTAACAGGCTTCATATTTATGTCCCTTACACCATAATACACCCCAACATCAATTATGTACTGCCTATCATAAGCCTCAACCTCATCAAGTAAATCATACAATACACCTGCTCCTCCTGTTGTTTTATCAAAAGATATCTTTCCCTTTTCAAACTGAAATGCGTGTTTCATTTCATGAGCTTTTAAGCCTAAATTAACATAAGCATTTTGCCCAAAAGAATTTGTGGGAAACCCTATCAGAATCTTACCATTAGTAGGATCATAGGCTATCCAGCCTATTTTTGGATGCCCACTTGAAGTAAAATGATATTTCCATTTAGATTTTTCAATTACTTTTAACTCTGATTTTGCCTTTTCTAGCTCTCTTATTTTTCTACCCAAGTTTATTTTTTGTTGCTCACTCCATTCAAAATTTCCAGGAGGATTGAGCAAATAATGTTCTGTTTCTTTAATTTGCTCAACAAGATGTTGTTTGTAAGTAACATAATATCCGTGAGGGTCTTCAAAATTCGGTGGTAAATAGTTCGGGTCAAAAGGTTTATCCTGTCCCCAGTCATCTTGGCATTTGCTACAAGGTGTGATAGGTAAAGGTTCGGCTGGCGGCTCTCCACCAACAGGTGGCGAAGGCGGTTCATCAGGTGGCAAATTAACACCGCCTCCTCCTGAACCTCCACCCCCACCAGAGCCTCCGCCACTTCCTCCACCACCGCCGCAAGGGATAACGGTGGTTTTGGGTCCTCCACCATTGCAAGGTTCCCAAGAAATAGATACGACTCCACAATTGATTATTGTATGAGGACACGAATAGGTAGGCGGTGGTGGAATTTCAGCACCAGAACTTGGGGTACCAGGTCCATCAGAGCAATTCACACAATTATACGCTACATCATAAACCAAAATACCTGATTCAGGGTTAGCATCCATTTGTAAATTGGCTAAAATGGTATTTTTCTGCTCGGCAATATCATTCCGAGTTGTAATTAGCTCAACAATATGACTGCTTTCAACTTCACCTTGCTGGTTTAATATGGTTCTAAGCCTACGAATATAGTATAAATTTGATTGATAGTTCACAGAAACTTTCCTGAAAACAGGTGTTAGCAGAACTGTTTTGCCTTGTTGGTTTTGCAGAGTCGTCGTGCTATCCCAAGCAGGGTAAAAAGTAATCCACTCAACAGACTCTGAAATAGAGTTTGTTCCTCTACCAAGAGTGGAGTTTTGCTTTTTCAGACTTAAAAGTTTTTGCTGTTGGAGAGCAAAAAAGGTCTTTGCTTTTTGAATAGCAGAACTTTGTAGATGTTCATTTCGAGGAGCGACTTCTTTGGTAGGTTTACAAGCCCAAAAAGGCAGGCAGATACCTAAAATCGCAATCCACTTTAATTTTCCAAGTGGGGGGGGGTAATTCATTGATTTTCTTTGTTTTAGCATAAAAATTAAGTGTTTGAGTTAAAACTGGTGCAAAGAAAGCCTGTGTATGAAAAAAAGTCAAATATCAGATATTAAGAAATTGTTAAGTTTTAGATTTTGCCAAAATTAAAATGAGTTGAGAGTTTAATAATGACCACAAATCAAAATATAAAAAAACTTTCCACGCTACTAAAAGCTTTTCTTTCCGCTATCAAAAACTCAAAAACCATTTCTTGCGGATAGCTATTTTGGTAGCTTCTTGTTTGTTATGTACTTGCAATTTTTCAAAAATATTTTTGACGTGTGTGCGTACAGTGCCATAGCTAATGCAAAGTTTTTCAGCGATTTCTGCATAAGTAATTCCTTCAATCACCATTTTCAAAATTTCCATTTCGCGGCTGGTAAGGGGAGTATCAGAAGGGTTTTGGGAAGTACTTTTTTGAGAGGGAAGCAAAGAAAAAAACTTCAAGGCTTTTCGGGCAATAGAAGGCGAAAGTAACGAGCCTCCACCTGCTACAATTTCAATGGCTTCATAAATTTTCTCTTTGGTTTCATCTTTGAGCAAATAGCCACTTGCCCCCGCCTTGATAGCTTCAAAAATTTTTTCATCATCATCAAAAGCCGTAAGCATCAGCACTTCAACACTTGAAAAGCGATTTTTTATCTGTTGAGTTGCCTCTATTCCGTTCATTTTATCCATTTCAATATCCATTAAAATCACCTGAGGCAAACGAGATACAGGCAATTTTTCGAGCTGGTTTAAGCAGTCTTTACCATTGAAAGCTACGAAAATAAGTTCTAAGTTTTCAAATTCTTGCAGACGCTCCTTCAAATTATCTAAAAGTTGATAATTGTCATCAACAATCGCAATACGAATAGGCATAATTTAATTGTTTTCTTCAAAACTAACTAAAACCTAAAAGAGTTTGATACCTCATTTGAGGTATTTTTCAGAAAAAACCTTTTTGCTTTCATTAAAAACTCCTCATAAATTGTTTATCTTTGCAAAAAAATGGTTTTTATGTTGTTTGTAAAAATTGTAAATCGCTCCAAGCACGCTTTACCCTCTTATGCAACTGATGGTTCGGCGGGAATGGATTTGAGAGCAAATCTTGAAAATCCTATTACACTAAAACCTTTGGAGCGTTTTCTTGTTCCTACGGGGATTTTTATTCAGTTGCCCGAAGGGTATGAGGCTCAAATACGCCCTCGCAGTGGGCTTTCTATCAAAAAAGGTATTACCCTTGTCAATGCAGTAGGAACAATTGATTCCGACTATACAGGCGAAATAAAATTGCCTATGATCAATCTTTCTAACGAGCCTTACACCATTGAAGACGGCGAAAGGCTTGCCCAAATGGTCGTTGCTCGTTATGAAAAAATCACTTGGCAAGAAGTAAGCATTTTAGACGAAACTGAAAGGGGAGAAGGGGGCTTTGGAAGCACAGGCACAAAATAGAGATTTTACTATGAAACGGGTAGCTTTTTACACATTGGGTTGCAAACTGAATTTCGCTGAAACTTCGTCTATTGCCCGAAGTTTTGAGCAAAGGGGCTTTTTGCGGGTAGATTTTACCGAAAACCCTGATATTTTTGTTATCAATACGTGTTCGGTTACGGATAATGCTGATAAAAAGTGCAGAAAAGTAGTCAAAGAAGCTCGTAAAATTTCGCCTAATGCTTTCGTAGCAATTGTGGGTTGTTATGCACAGCTCAAACCGCAAGAAATTGCAAGCATTGAAGGGGTAGATGCCGTTTTGGGAGCTTCAGAGAAATTTCAGCTATTAGATTTGCTTGGCACTTTTGAGCGTAAAGAAAAAGCCCAAGTTTTTCATTCCGATATTCGTGAGGTGGCTCAAATGTATTGCAGTGCCTATTCTTATGGCGATAGAACCCGTACATTTCTGAAAGTTCAAGACGGCTGTAACTACAATTGTGCCTTTTGTACTATTCCACTCGCACGTGGCAAAAGCCGTAGCGATACCATTGCCCATATTGTAGCACAAGCCCGAGAGATTGCCCAAACCGAAGTAAAAGAAGTGGTGCTTACAGGGGTAAATATTGGCGATTTTGGTATCATTGAAGGCAAACGTCAAGAGCGTTTTGTGGATTTGATTAAAGTACTGGACGAGGTAGAAGGCATTGAGCGTTTTCGCATTTCAAGCATTGAGCCTAATTTGCTCACTAATGAAATTATTGAGTTTGTAGCTCAATCCAAGCGTTTTGTACCTCATTTTCATATTCCTTTGCAGTCGGGGAGTAATAAAATTTTACGCCTGATGCACAGGCGTTATATGCGTGAGCTATATGCCGAAAGGGTGCGTAAAATTAAGTCGCTGATGCCTCATTGTGCCATTGGCGTTGATGTAATTGTGGGATTTCCTTCGGAAACCGAAGCCGATTTCTTGGAAACTTATCATTTTCTCAATGATTTAGACGTTTCTTACTTGCACGTTTTCACCTATTCCGAAAGAGCTAATACAGCGGCTTTGCAAATCCCTGAAAGTGTTCCGATGAAAGTGCGTAATGAACGCTCTCAAATGTTGCATATTCTTTCTGAAAAGAAAAGGCGTTATTTTTATGAGCAAAACATAGGCAGAGAAGCTACCGTACTTTTTGAAAAAGATATTCAAGAAGGTTTGATGGAAGGTTTTACTGAAAATTATATCCGTGTTGTTGCCCCTTACGACCCTTTGCTTATCAATGAATTACAAAATGTGCAACTTACGCACATCAACGAAAAAGGCTTAATGGAGATAAAAGAACTTTGTTTGGCATAAAAAATATTCTATGACCCTATCCGAAGCACAGCAAATCGTAGATGAATGGATTAAAACCATCGGAGTTCGTTATTACAACGAACTGACCAATACGGCAATCCTTATGGAAGAAGTTGGTGAGGTAGCTCGCATTATGGCAAGGCTTTATGGCGAACAATCTTTCAAAAAAGATGAAACCTACGACTTGGCTGATGAAATGGCAGACGTGCTTTTTGTGCTGATTTGCCTTGCCAATCAGACGGGGGTAAATCTTACAGAAGCCTTGCAAAAAAACTTGGAAAAGAAAACCAAGCGTGATAAAGAACGCCACCAAAATAATCCGAAACTGACAAACTGATTTTGAAAATCAAGGTTTAAGTGTTCCCATACCACCATCTACGCCTATGATTTGCCCTGTAATCCAAGAGGCTTTATCCGAAAGTAAAAAACAAGCCATTTGAGCAATATCTTGGGCTGTTCCAAAGCGTCCGAGGGGGTGTCTTTTAGCGGCGGCATCGCGTTTGCTTTCATCAGAAAGTAATTTATTAGCCAGAGGAGTATCTGTAAGCGAAGGAGCAATCATATTCACACGTATATTTTGGTTCGCCCATTCTGCCGCAAGCGACTTGGCAAGCCCTTCTATGGCACTTTTAGCAGTAGCTATGGAACTATGAAAATTCATTCCCAACGTAGAAGCCACCGTACTAAAAAGCACAACACTGGCATTTTGCGAACTTTTGAGCTGTTTGTAAGTAGCTTGTAATACATCTATTGCACCCAAAACATTGATTTGCAAATCTTGTAAAAACTCTTCCCTTGTAAGGCGATGAAAAGGCTTTAAGTTGATAGTACCCGGGCAATACACTAATCCGTGCAAGATAGGTAGGCTTTCAAAACGAGTACCCGCAGGCTCTTGTACGTCCCAAACAATATGCGAAACATTCCCAAGCTCTGCACTTTGCTGGCGAGAAGCCACCCATACCTGATGATTTTCAGCAAGTAAATTTTGAACAATCGCAAGCCCTATTCCCGAACTTCCTCCTACTACAAGATAATTTTTTTGTGCCATAACAAACTTTTTTTCCTTGAAAACAAGTTTTATACGAAAATGTTTAGCAGTCTGGGGTATGTTCAATAAAAATTAGCATTTGATTTTTTCGCTATCTAAATGCAGTCTTGAAAATCTGTAATAATTTACGTTCAAAAAGGTTCAAAGGTTTAGATAAGAGTTTTACTCTGTCTAAATATCCAATATCTTAAATCTTTTTGCCTGCTTCTTGTTTCTATACTTCAAATTAGACCTAAACAATTACGAAAATCTTTAATTTGGGGATATGTTTTTTAATGAAATTGAAAAGTTAGCCAAATGTATTGCCTGTGGTAATTTGCCCGGCAAGGAGGCTCAAATCCGTATGGTTTCCGATAGGTTCAAAGATAGATATTTTGAGCTTCAACCAAATGCCCAAACACGAGAAGGGGCTGTGCTGATACTGCTCTATCCTGAAAAAGATACTTTGGGCTTACCGCTCATTTTGCGTCCTCAGAATGAAAAGGGGGTTCATAGCGGGCAAGCCGCTTTTCCTGGGGGCAAAAAAGATGAAACTGATAAAGATTTTATCCAAACAGCACTTCGGGAAGCACAAGAAGAAGTAAGTTTGGATATTAGCGAGGTAAAAATTTTAGGACAAATTTCACCTTTGTTTGTATTTGCAAGCAACTTTATGGTATATCCTACGGTAGCTTATATGGAAAAAAAGCCTATTTTAGAGCCCAATCCTACCGAGGTGGCTGAAATATTTTTTGCAGACCTTGAAAAGCTAAAAAATCCTGCCACTATCAAGAAAACAATTATTTCTACCCCGCAGTATACCTTTGAAACACCTTATTTTGATGTATCGGGCAAGGTAGTCTGGGGGGCAACAGCAATGATGTTGAGCGAACTGATTGCTATTTTAGAGTAGATTTACATCATTTTCTCTATGGCAACGAGACCTAAACAACTTCTGGCGGTTTTTAATCATCTTTCAAGGCACGCAAAGCCACTCTTAAAAAATCCCTTTCAGCTCTGAACATAGCTATCATCTGCTTGGGCATAAGAATTGTGCGAAACTTGGTGATATACTCTTTTTGCAAATCCAGTTCTTGCTGTTTGAGCTTGAGCATCTTATCAATATCTGCATTGATTTCACTATCCGAAAGGGAAAGCATCGCCGCCTCAATTTTAAGCTGTCGGATTTGCTTTTGTACATCAGCAAGCCTAAAAATGTATTCTTCGTACAGAGAAGGAAATTTCTTTAGCTGTTCGGCATTTAGTTCAATACGTTTGAGAACAAATTCCTTTTTTTGGAGCAAAAAACGCTCACGTGGTCTTTCTTGTGCAAAAAGATGAAGGCAAAAGCTAAAAACTATCAGTGTAAGCCAAAATTTTTTCATAAAATTTCCGAATTTTCAAGTTCTTGCTGTAAAATTTCTTCTATATGCTCGTCAGGTAATACCTCTTCCAACTCTTTTTTTCTAATGTGCAAGCTATCGGGCTGATAGAATTGTACTTCTGGCATTTGAATATTTTTGCCCAAAAGCTCTGCTTCTAAATGAGTTTGGTGATATGTGAGTAAGTAGTATTCTAATTCGGTTTTATCAATTTTTTGCAGGTTTTGCCTAAGCTCACCCAACTCTTTTTGTGTATCAGATTTGGGGATAATCCAGACTACTGCCCAAACTACCATAGTGGCAACTCCCAAACGCAAAGTCCATTGCCAATGGGCTTTTTGATGCCAAGCTAACCCACTCCGAAGGCTTTGAACTTTCTGCATAATTCTTTGCGGTAGCCACTCAAAATATTTTTCAGGTAAGCTAAAAGGCAAAGTTTTATGCACACCTGCTGGCTCGGTTTCGCCTTGCAGACGTTTTTCCAAACGCTCCCCTAATTGCTCAAAGTAGTTAGGGGGAGTTTCAAAGGGTAATGTGAAATTTTTTTTATTTTCTGCTTTCATACGCTCCTTTTCATTTCATCTTCAATTTTTTTGACGGCGTGATGATACGAAGCCTTCAATGCTCCTACACTTGTTCCCAAAATTTCCGAAATTTCTTCGTAGCTCAAATCATCAAAATATTTCATATTGAAAACCAATCGTTGTTTTTCAGGAAGTTTGAGCAATGCCTTCTGCAACCGAATCGCAACTTCATCTCCCGAAATGTAGGTATCGGTTTCAAGTTTGCGGAGCAGTTCTTTGCTTACATCAGCAATAGGCAGAAAAAACTTTTGTTTCTTTTTGCGTAGAAAGTTCAGACATTCGTTGGTGGCAATCCTGTAAATCCAAGTATAAAGTTGCGAGTTACCTTGAAAGGTATGGAGGTTTTGCCACACCTTTACGAAAGTTTCTTGCGTAAGGTCATCAGCATCGTCGTGGTCTATTACCATTTTACGAATATGCCAATAAATTTTCTGTTGATACTTTCTTACGAGCAAATTGAACGCATAATTTTGGCTTTCATTCTGCTTGAATAGCTCTAATAGCTCTTTATCTTCCATTGAAACGAGGATTTTTCAATCCTTTGCTTGGTTAGATGCATTCGGAGGGCAAAGGTTTAACCCAAAGAAAGAAATTTTCTACGAAAAGCCAAAAGAATGGAGTTTCTTGGATATAGAAGCTAATAAAAAAGCCTCAATTTTTGAATTGAGGCTTTTTTGTCGGGGTGGCAAGAAGAGGCACCAGGATTGTTTGGCAGTGATGATTTTATTTTTTCTCTAAAAGATTTTGATTTTTCAAAAATATTTTGGAAATTGCACTATCTAAAAATAAAAACTGATGTTTTAGAGTGTTTTCAAAGTTTTTTTTCAAATTTTACACCAATAGAAAACGAATATTTTGTAGTAGGTTTTTGTAAAAGAATGCAGGCTATTGGGTTTAGTTTGTACGTGAATGATAAAAACAAATATGTTATTTCTGAAATAGGTATTCCGAATGAAGAAAACTTCAAAAAAATATTCTGCGATGAGTTTTGAAGAAATTAACCGCTCTTTTAATGAAAAACTGAAAGAGGTCATAAAGAACGGTAAAAGAATAAGTCGCGATGAAGCATTCAGGCAATTTGCTGAACAAATGAATAAGAATAAAGCCAAAAAAAGAAAAGGAAAAGGAAAAAGTAAATAACCCCCCCCTTGCTTTTTTGAGGTTAGCCGCAACAAAATTTATTTGTTACGGCTTTTTTCTTATATTTCAGGGGCGTTTTTGAGGATTTCCTCGTTTTCAAAAAGTCCAAGACTTTTGAGATATTTGTCTGTTTGCTCCAAACTGCTATGCCTGCATTGTTCCTTAATGAATTTGATACCACAACCCTTTTTGTAATACTCTACCACGCCCGTATGTTTTAGACAATAAAGGCTATAGTCTTTGGGTAAATTGTTTTTTCGTACAATTTCTGAAAACAAAATACTATACTTGTTGCGTGAGTATTGAATAGGTGTCTTGTCAGAAAATAGCATCTCTTCGGTGTTTCGCTCTAAAAACTTAGTTTCCTGCAATTCTTTTTTTAGCGGGTCGGGGAGCATCACATATTCGGTTTTCTTGTTTTTACTTTGATTGCCATAAATTACAATCTTTTGGCTTTGCAAATTCACCTGACCCACTTTTAGCCGTCTAAGCTCTATGGGGCGTATAAAGGTATAAAATACGAACAAACAAAAAAGATAAGTTTCTGTATCAATTTGTTTTATTTCACTCATTATGATTTTCAAGTGTTCAGGGCTTAAAGCTATGCTTTTAGTCTGCTCTTCACGTAATTTTTTAATATTTTTGATAGGACTTTCATCAATATAGTTGCGAATTACCATAATGTTAAAAATTGCTTTGAGCCACGTAAGGTAATTGTTTCTGGTTATATTTGAATTTCCTTTGGCTTTTACCCAGTCCAAAAATTTTACAATATGAGTAGTTTGAATATCTTTTAGCTTAATATCTTGGAGATTATGTTCGCCCAAAAATTCAGTTAGTTTTTTGATATAGCTTTTTTCTCTTGTAGCAGAGTTTTCTGCATTTTCTCGTTTCCGAATTTCGTATATCTCGTTAATTGCCTGTAAAGCTCCAATATCTTGGTTAATCGTAATTTCAAGCGTTTTCTCTTCTTTTGTCTTAATTATACGATAGCCAGCGACCAAAATTTCTGTGATTGATTTTATTTTCTCTTTGACCCAAGACTTTTTATCTACACCTTTCGGAACTTCTTTGCGAAACCTATGTAGTTTGTTGGTGTTTTCATTCCACACATAAAACACCAAATATGGCTTTCTACCTTCTACCAATCGGGGTAGTTTGTAAGGATAACCAAGTTGGTTGTTTTCATTGCCTTCAATACTTAATTTCATATTATCGGGCAAATTTAAAAATCTAATAACTGACGAGAAACTGACAGGAAACATAAAAAAGCCCTCCAAGTTTATTAGAAGGGCTTTTTAGTCGGGGTGGCAAGATTCGAACTTGCGACCTCCTGCTCCCAAAGCAGGCGCGATAACCGGGCTACGCTACACCCCGAAATTTTTTTTGTAACTCTTGCTGAAAAAATTTGAGGAGAGGATGGGATTCGAACCCACGCGTCGGTTTCCCGACGACAGTTTAGCAAACTGCTCCTTTAACCACTCAGGCACCTCTCCTTTTAAGTTTCGGACTGCAATATTAGTACAAAAACTTCAAACTACCAAACAAAAACGAAATTTTTTATTCATTCACCAAAATAGCAGGTGTAGTAATTACATTGCTTTGGTTCAAAGCTCTATCGTATATGAATACTTCAAAGCGGATACTATCTCTTTTGTTGATGCCAATTACATCATAAAAAAGCCCACCAATATTGTAACGTATAGTGCCTTCAATAGGATTTTGTCGTTCCTTATCAAGCAATGGCGGTACTCTGCCGTGAATATTTGTTTCAAACTCTGCACCTGTAACAGGGTCTATGAATTTGGGCAAAACCAAACGTTCATATACACCCGTAAATTTATTGCGGCGATAGATAGTGCAATAGAAATTATAGTAATAAGGGTTGAAACTTTTATCGGGCAAGCGGCGAGCAAACTGCCCTGTGGTATCTCCTGCCGATAGACCTATATCGCCATTGCCATCTTTGAAATCAATATCCAAAAAAATAGAGTCTTCAATTACTTGTCCATTGCCGTCTAAAAGGCTTTTTTTGCTCATTGCCCGAAAACTGACGCTTGGCTCAAAAGGAAATTCAGGCTTTTTGAAAATACAAGCGTTCAAGCCTATGGTAAGTAGTAGAAAGCAACCTAAGATATTTTTTGCCAAAACTTTCATAATTCTCTACATTTGCGTTATGAAAAAAGATTTACCCCTAATTCTGAAAAACCTTGTTCTTTCTATGCAAGAAAGCGATTTTGAAGAAATAGCTTTCTTGATATACGATTTTCAGCTCAAAAATAACCCTTTTTTTGCTCGTTGGGTTTCATTTTTTTACGAAAACCCACACAATATAAAAAAATTGGAGCAAATTCCGTGCCTACCCATAGAATTTTTCAAGTATTACGAAATCAGAAGCACGCCTAAAAGTCCGCAAATGGTTTTTGAAAGTAGCGGAACTACCCAGAGTTTTAGAAGCAAGCATCTGCTCACCGATACCTTTTTTTACGCCCAAAACAGCATTCAGATATTTGAAAAACAATACGGAAAACTTGAAAACTATCATATTTTAGCCCTTTTGCCTTCTTATTTGGAAAGAGGAAATTCCTCTTTGGTTTTTATGGTAAAGCAATTTATGGAAAAATCGGCTTCCACTTACAATAGCTTTTACCTGAACGATTTTGAAAAAATATTTCAAACTATTCAGTTTTTGCTAAAAAATAATGATAAACGCAAAATTTTGCTCTTGGGAGTAACTTATGCTCTTTTAGATTTTGCAGAAAAATATAAAGGAAATGATTTTTCGGAAATTATTGTAATGGAAACAGGGGGAATGAAAGGCAGACGCCCCGAAATGACACGTGCAGAAGTGCATCGTAGGCTTCAAAGTGCTTTGGGGGTTGGGCAGGTTCATTCAGAATATGGAATGACAGAGCTACTCTCGCAGGCGTATTCCAAAGGCGAAGGAATCTTTGATATGCCTACTACAATGAGAATTTTTTTGCGAGAAAATAACGACCCCTTTGCCTATACCCCTACGCGAGGGCTTATCAATGTGATTGATTTGGCAAATATTGAAAGTTGTGCTTTTCTTGCTACCCAAGATGTGGGAACTTTGCTAAACGAAAATCAGTTTATGGTACTGGGCAGAGCCGATAATGCCGAACAAAGAGGTTGTAACCTACTTTTAGAGCAGTTTTGAATATTTTACAACAATTTTAGGCTTTTATGCGTTTAGTCATAAAAAATTTACAAGATAAAACTATTTGTATTTCCGAAAAAAACACTATTTTGCAATCGCTTGGCGAAAATGCTATAGATTGGATGCAGGCTTGTGGTGCAAAAGGTAGATGTACTACTTGCAAAATGATAGTTTTACAAGGGAGCGAATACCTGACAGATTACACCGAAGCAGAAAAAAAGTTTATAGTTCAGAAACGTTTGCTTGCACAAGAGCGTTTGGCTTGCCAAGCAAAACCCAAAAACTTACAAAACGAATACGAAATTATTATTCAAGTACCCAAAATTTATCAATTACCACATATTTTGTACAACGATTAAAATCTGCTTGCATTATGGAAAGTTTAGTGATAGAACCTACCAACAGAACTCCCAAAGTGAATTTTGATACGCTTACAGGCGTTTTTGAAATGTCTGGACGTTCCATTCCTGAAAATGCACCCGCTTTCTACAATACAATTCTGGATTGGTTGGAGCAGTGCAAACAAAAAAGCAACATTAGCAACATTCAAGCCATCTTCAAGTTGGAGTATTTCAATACTGCCTCTTCCAAGCTCATTTTAGATGTTTTCAAGAAACTTGAAAGTTTCAAAGAAAAGGGCAAACTTGTTTCTATTCAGTGGTATTATGACCCCAAAGATGAAGATATGCAAGATGCGGGCAAAGATTTCAAAGATATTATTGCCTTACCTTTTGAATTGCACCCTCTTTCCTAAAAATATCGCCCTACACACGTGTAGGGCTTTTTTGTTTGCCAAACAATTTGAAAAGTAGTTGGTTTTTATCTTAAATTTCTAACCCTTCAACCCCTAAGTTTTACTATGGCTACGCTAAAAGTAGGAGATAAAGCCCCTCTTTTTGAGGCAAAAGACCAAAATAGCAAGACTATCGCTCTCGCTGATTTTTTGGGCAAAGGAAAAAAAATTGTGCTTTATTTTTATCCCAAAGATGATACCTCGGGCTGTACGGCTCAGGCTTGCAATTTGCGTGATAATTACGAAATGCTTTTACAAAATAATTTCCAAGTAATAGGCATAAGCGTTGATGATGAAAAATCACATCAAAAGTTCATTACTAAATATAACCTGCCCTTTCCGCTTGTTGCCGATACCGACCACAAAGTAGTAGAAGCCTATGGGGTTTGGCAAGAAAAAAGTATGTATGGCAAAAAATATATGGGAACGGTTCGCACTACTTTTATTATCAATAGCGAGGGCATTATTGAAAAAATCATTGATAAAGTAAAAACCAAAGAACACACCGAGCAAATTCTTTAATACAATGTCTGAAAAAATAGTTTTACTTACAGGGGCGACTTCGGGCATTGGCAAAGCCACCGCCTTAGGACTTGCCCGAAAAGGTTTTACACTTATTTTACCTGTCCGTAATTTTGAGAAAGGTGAAAAAACCAAACAAGAAATTCTTTCTCAATATCCACAAACGAAAGTTCATCTTTTTGAGTGCGATTTGGCAAGTTTAGCCAGTGTAAAGCATTTTGCTGAAATGGTGAAAAGTCAGTTTTCGCATTTGCATATACTTATCAACAATGCAGGTGTGTGGAAAAATAAACTTACTTTCACGCAAGATGGTTTTGAACAAACTTTTGCAGTAAATCATTTAGCTCATTTTTATCTTACGCTTTTGCTTGTAGATTTACTTCAAAAATCTGCACCTGCACGCATTATCAATGTTGCTTCCGATTTGCATCAGGGTGATATACACTTTGCAGATGTGGAACTTCGTAAAAATTACAATGGCTTAAATGCTTACAAGCAGTCCAAACTTGCCAATATTCTTTTTACACGAATTTTGGCAGAAAAACTCAAAAATAGCCAAATTAGCGTCAATGCTTTGATGCCCGGTTTTATTGCTACCGATATTTTTGAAGATTTACCATTTTTCTTGCGTTGGCTTATACCTTTGGTAGCGAAAAGTCCTGAAAAAGGTGCAGAAACTACCTTGTATCTGGCTACCGAACCCAATATAGAAGTTACAGGCGAATATTTCAAAAACAAACAGCGAGCCAGTTCCTCTCATCAGTCCAAAAATATGCAGACCGCCCAAAAGTTATGGGATTTGAGTGTGCAAATGCTTCAAGAAAAGGGTTTTCAAGTATCCAATCTTTAAGCCAAAAGCCAACTTTCGGCTTCTTTGCGTGTCGTGAAGACTTTATTTTGGAAAGGAATGATGCGAAAAGAGGCTTTTTCTATGAAAGCAAATTTGGAAGGCGGTAAAATCATTGCCATTTTACCATTTTGTCCTAAACATTTGCCAAAAAGAGGAAGCCAAGATTGCCAAGCCCACAACACATCTTCAGCTCTGAAAAAACTTTTTTTGCTTTGGTCTATGATAATTTTGCTGGTGGGGCGAAAGTTCAAAAAAGAAAGAATATCCTCCATTACACGGCGATATATCTCGCCGCAGGTATCATTTTCTTGGAACTCTATGAGCCAGTAGGCTTTTTCGGAATGATAACCTACCCACACACTTTCATTTGCAAAAAATAACTCCAATGCCGAAATTTGTTTAATTTTGGACTTTGCTTCACAAAGTAGCAAAGTTTTCTTTAATTTTCAAAGCAATGAATGAAAATATTTTGTACCTTTCTTACGACGGCTTGACAGATGCACTCGGACAATCGCAAATTTTACCCTATCTCGTAGGGCTAAGCCAAAAGTTTGGCTATCACTTTACGATTATTTCCGCTGAAAAAAAAGAAAATTTTAATAGCAAAAAACAACTGATTGAAAGCCAAATCAAGGATTTGCCTATTACGTGGAAACCCATTTTTTACCATAAAAAACCACCAGTGTTTTCTACGCTTTGGGATTTGTGGACTATGTATCGGAAAGCGATAGCTTTGCATAAAGAAAAAAACTTTCGTTTGGTGCATTGCAGAAGCTACCTAACTGCCCTAATTGGCGAAAAATTTACCAACCGCTTTCAAGTTCCTTTTCTTTTTGATATGCGTGGATTTTGGGCAGATGAACGCTTGGACGGCAACCTATGGAGCTTGAAAAGTCCGCTTTACCGAAAAATTTATCATTTTTTCAAAGAAAAGGAAAAAGACTTTCTGCGAAAAGCTACCCATACAATTTCGCTTACACACAATGCCAAAAATGAAATTCTTTCTTGGAAAGGTTTTGAAAAAATGCCCATATCGGTTATTCCTTGTTGTGTAGATACTGATTTGTTTTGCCAAAATGAAAAAATAACCAATCCGAAAAAAGAGATGCTTACCATTTCGTATTTAGGCTCTATTGGTACGTGGTATTTGCTAAAAGAAATGCTTATTTTTTTCAAAATGCTTTTGCAAAGTTATCCCAAGGCAAAATTTTCATTTATTACAGCCGAAAATCCGCAAATTATTTTACAAGAAGCAGAAAAACTAAATTTGCCACTTACGCAGATAGAAATTCGCAAAGCAGAGCGGCGAGAAGTTCCTGCTCTTATAGCAGAAAGTCAGCTTTCGATTTTTTTTATCAAAGATAGTTACTCCAAAAAAGCCTCTTCGGCGACAAAAATGGCTGAAATTTTGGCAATGGGTGTGCCTGTAATTACCAATAATATTGGCGACAATGCTTTTTTGTTTGAAAAGTACAATTATGGCTATCTTTTAGAGGATTTAAGCCCTGAAAGTATGCAAAAAGCGATAGCTTACATTCCAGAGCTATTACAAAAATCTGCGGAAAGTTTGCGGGCTATTGCCAAAGACTATTTTGCATTGGAAAAGGGGATTGCTGAATATCAGAAGGTTTATGAAAAAATTTTACACCAAGATTAAAGAAAAAAGTTTGTATCAAAATCTACGCTCAAAACCGATATTGATGACATACTCTCGTCCCAATCCGTCTGGATTTCGGTCTTTGACGGTAAGTTTTTTGCCATACAAAAATTTAATAGCAGAGTTTGCTGATAGGCGATAGTTCGCTCCTATTAAGCCATTGAGCGTAAGTCCTTTACTGCCCACAATTCTAAAACGCTCTCCTTTGAAGTTGGTGGCTTCATCATCTTGGAGGCGGTAGATGGCTAAAAGTCCTGCGTGAGCATTGAAACGGCTAATTCTAAAATTTCTTTCAAGGCGAGCCATTACGTCTGGCGAACGCATTAGTTCTTTGGAGTTGGCGTAGGAGTTGGCTTGACTGAAATATTCTGTGCCATCAAAAGAATTATGAGCTTCGCCATCTAATACATAACGCAAAAACTGATTGCGAGTTCGGTTAAAAGCCTGTTGGTATCCTGTGGCAAAAAGCCAATTTTTGTAAATAATACCCATTCCTACTACCAAATCGTAAGTTCCCAAACTGCTCTGATAATAGCTGGGCAAGGGAATACCCTTGTAAGAGAGGTTATTGCCGTTGGTAGGGATTTTTCCACCCAAGGTAAAATTGATGTTCCAATCCTGACTTTGCAACAAATTTCGGGTAAAGCTCAAAGAAATATCTCCCAAGCCGTGGGTAGTGGGTAGTTGGTTAAATATGAAAGTATAGGGTAATTTGAAATGAAAACTTGTTTTAGAGGCTATTGGTAAATCTACATCTATAATGTAGGAAAGATACATATCGCCGAAGCGAGTAAAGGCATAATGTTGGGTAAATTCCAAAGAATTGAGTTTGAGTTTTAAGATTTTGCTCTTGTGTTGGTCGGGACGCATAGCTCCCATAGTACAAAAACCTGCATCACTACAACCTTGTGAGGTGGCTTGAAAAGCCATCCAAAAAAATAGAAGGGTAGAAAAAGTTGTTTTCATAATCGTAAGTTTTTTAGGATAAAAGACTACATCAATAAAAAAATGATTTTTAATCCTGCTAATCTTGTAAGTTCTTTTTTTCATCTTGGTATAAAAAAGTACGCACCAGATTAGTGCGTACTTGGAAATAGTTTTTATTTTTTACCCATAAGGTTTAGTGCCGAACCCGCTTTGAACCATTCTATTTGCTGGGCATTGTAGCTATGTTTGGCTTTGATTTCTTCTTTTGAGCCGTCTTTATGATGAAGTACAATAGTAAGTGGCACACCTTCGGTAAAGGTAGTGAGTCCCAGAATATCAATGGTATCATCTTCTTGAATTTTGTCGTAGTCGGCGGGGTTTTCAAAAGTAAGGGCAAGCATACCTTGCTTTTTGAGGTTGGTTTCGTGAATACGAGCAAAAGATTTTACCAAAATAGCCCTTACACCCAAATGACGAGGCTCCATAGCGGCGTGTTCGCGTGAAGAGCCTTCTCCGTAGTTTTCATCTCCTACCACAATAGAACCAATACCTGCGGCTTTATAGGCTCTTTGTACTTTGGGAACTTCATCATATTGCCCCGTAAGCTGATTTTTTACCTTATTGGTTTCTCCATTGAAGGCATTGACAGCACCGATAAGCAAATTGTTGGAAATATTATCCAAATGCCCACGATATTTGAGCCAAGGACCTGCCATTGAGATATGGTCGGTAGTACATTTTCCTTTGGCTTTGATAAGCACTTTCAAGCCTTTCAGGTCGGTACCTTCCCAAGCGGGGAAAGGTTGAAGCAACTGCAATCTTTCGGAAGTAGGAGAAACAATTACTTCTACTTTGCTACCATCTTCGGCAGGAGCAATGTAGCCTGCATCTTCTACGGCAAAACCTTTGCTGGGCAGTTCTACACCTTGGGGTTCATCAAGTTTTACTTGTTCGCCGTTTTCGTTGGTGAGCGTATCGGTGATAGGGTTGAAAGTCAAATCTCCTGCAATAGCAAAGGCTGTTACAATTTCAGGGGAAGCTACAAAAGCGTGTGTAGAGGCATAGCCATCGTTACGAGCTTTGAAATTGCGATTGAAAGAAGTAATGATAGAATTTTTGCGATTGGGGTCGTCAATATGCCTTGACCACTGCCCTATGCAAGGACCGCAAGCATTGGCAAGCACTACGCCTCCCATTTTATCAAACAAATCCAGAAGCCCGTCTCTTTCGGCGGTATAGCGAACTTGCTCGGAGCCGGGGGTTATGGTAAATTCGGCTTTGGCTTTTAGTTTTTTATCTACGGCTTGCTTGGCAAGCGAAGCGGCACGGGTGAGGTCTTCGTAAGAAGAGTTGGTGCAAGAGCCAATCAGACCGACTTCTAATTTGGCAGGCCAATTGTTTTCTTTTACTGCTTGGGCAAATTTAGAGAGAGGCCAAGCCAAATCAGGCGTAAAAGGTCCGTTGATGTGTGGTTCAAGCTCCGAAAGATTGATTTCTATGATTTGGTCGTAGTATTTTTCAGGGTTTGCGTATACTTCGGGGTCAGGGCGTAGATACTCGCGAATTTTATCGGCTTCGGCGGCAACATCTGCTCTGCCTGTGGATTGCAGATAGGCTTTCATTTTATCATCATAGGCAAAAATAGAGGTAGTTGCCCCAATTTCAGCACCCATATTACAGATAGTGCCTTTTCCTGTACAAGAAAGGGAATCAGCTCCTTCGCCAAAATATTCTACAATCGCATCAGTTCCACCTTTTACGGTCAGGATACCTGCTACTTTCAAAATAACATCTTTGGCGGAAGTCCAGCCACTCATTTTGCCAGTAAGTTTTACGCCAATCAGTTTAGGCATTTTAAGTTCCCAAGGCATACCTGCCATTACATCAACGGCATCGGCACCGCCTACGCCAATGGCAATCATACCCAAACCGCCTGCATTGGGTGTATGGGAGTCTGTGCCTATCATCATACCGCCAGGAAAAGCGTAATTTTCAAGCACTACTTGGTGTATAATTCCCGCACCGGGTTTCCAGAAGCCGATACCATATTTATTAGATACAGATGCTAAAAAGTCATAAACCTCTTTATTTTTGCCCATAGCCTCTTCTAAATCGGCTTTTGCCCCAACTTTTGCCTGAATGAGGTGGTCGCAATGCACCGTAGAAGGAACAGCTACTTTATTTCTACCTGCGGTCATAAATTGTAAAAGAGCCATTTGGGCGGTAGCATCTTGCATTGCTACGCGGTCGGGGGCGAAATCTACATAGGATTTTCCTCGTTCAAAAGCCTGCTTTACAGGATTTTCGTAAAGATGAGCATACAAAATTTTTTCTGCCAGTGTCATAGGACGACCAAGCACTTTGCGAGCCGCCTCTACACGCTCGGGCATACGAGCATACACCGATTTAATCATTTCAAAATCAAAAGCCATAGCAAATTATATTTTTTTGATGATACGAAAAAAACAAACAAATCTACAAAAAAATGCCTTTCGGAAAATACTTTCCTTGCTTTTTTGGTTATTTAGAAATTTTCTAAACAACCCTACTGCTTTTTTTCTTATCTTTGCACGCAAAACACAAAAACTATTGACTAATGCGTTGGACACTCACGATATTTTTGATAATTTCTTTTAATTTCCTTTTTGCCCAGCCTCCTAAAAAAGAACAAAAATACAAACAGAACAAACTGCAAATTCGTAATCAGAATCAGAAGCAAAAACAGCAAGTCAAGCAAGAAATCCCCAAAGATACCTTGCAGAAAAGTGTGGTAGAAAATTTGGATACGCTGAAAAAGCAGGCTATTCCGTTCAATCCGATACGTGAGCCCAAACCACCTGCCGAACCACGTTTTGATGATGATACTGCTGAAATTTCGGTGGTGCGTGTTTCTGAATACTTGCAAATAGATTGTGTTTGGGTAAAATCTGCTGAATACTACAAGACTTGGAGTTCGGTGCATATCAATCCTTATCGCCGAGATGCTTCTGCCTTCAAAGATACCATTCATCTTACTTTATATGATGAAGTAAAAGGGCAATATTGGGCAAAACCTCTCGATGACCTCCTGCTTACCTCGCCTTTTGGCTATCGTTGGGGGCGTATGCACCAAGGCATTGACCTGAACCTGCGAACAGGAACGCCTATTTATAGTGTTTTTGATGGCATTGTACGCATAGCCACCGCAGGGCACGGCTATGGCTATCACGTTGTAGTTCGGCACGCCAACGGATTGGAAACGCTTTATGCCCATATGAGTAAATTGAGCGTACAGGTAGGGCAGGTTGTAAAGGCAGGAGAGCTATTAGGGCTGGGTGGCTCTACGGGTTGGAGTACAGGTCCGCATCTGCATTTGGAGGTGCTTTATGCAGGAAATGCTTTCAATCCTTTGCTTATTTTTGAAGTAAATCCGAAGTCTGATGTGCCTTTTGTGCGTTCCAAATACTTTGCTCTTACGCCTGCTCATTTTAGGCATATCAATACCGTTGTCAAGCGTGAGTATTTTCACATTGTAAAAGCAGGCGAAACATTGCAAAGTATAGCCAAAAAATATGGCTTGGCTGTAAATTACTTGGCGGTGGTCAATCGTATTTCGGTAAATACCAAGCTCAGACCAGGGCAAAGAATACGCTTGCGTTGAAGCTATTTATAGAATACGCGAAGTTTGATTTCAGTCAGTTTTCTTTTAGAATCCAAAGAAAAATCTGCTTTCTGAAACCAGTCGTAGTAGTTGGGTTCATTTTTAAGCACTTCTTCTACGAGCTTTCCTTTGTGTTTGCCGATATTGAACACTTCTTTTCCTTCGTCGTTGTAAATCATTGTTCCTGCAAAATCTACGACTTTTTTGGCAGTAAGTTCGTGCAGGGCGTCCATATCGTTACGGATAGGCTCTATTTCGCCACCTGTTTTCTTATCTTTGATTTTTTTGCCCGCGTACAAATCAATTTGAGCTTGTAAAACTTCAAAAGTAGCCTGTACATCTGCTTGGGCAGTATGAGCGTTTTCCAATGTTTTTCCGCAATAAAACTTATAGGCGGCACTCAAATCGCGAGGCTCCATCAGGTGGAAAATTCTTTGGGCATCAATAAAACGTCTATTTTTCAAAGAGAAATCAACGCCTGCTCGCAAAAACTCTTCCACGAGCAAAGGAATATCAAAGCCGAGAATATTAAATCCTGCAAAATCTGTACCTTCTAAAAAATTAGCGAGTTCTTTGGCTACTTGTTTGAAAGTAGGAGCGTCTTTTACATCTTCGTCGTAAATGCCGTGAAAAACACTGCTTTCGGGTGGTATAGGCATTTCGGGATTTATTTTTTGCACTCGCCATTCAGAAGTACCATTCGGAAAAACTTTCAAAAAGGCATATTCTACAATTCTATCTTTGGCAAAATTTGTTCCTGTGGTTTCCAAATCAAAAAAAACCAAAGGCTTTTTGAGGGCTAAATTCATATTTCGGAGTATCTTGGGTAGTTGAAGCGATAAATCAATTTAAGATTTTTGCATACGTATTTTTATTGAGCAATCACTTCCTCTGCCATTTGTTTGAGCGACAAATTATCAAAATTGCCCGAACTCATTAGGAGCAGGGAGGTATTGGCATAATTTTGGGATTTAAGAAAATCAGCTAATTTTCTGCTATCCTCAAAAACTTGCAGGTTGGGCACATCAAAGGCAGTTCTGATATCCTCGGCACTGATAGGGGGCAGTTTTTTGTGTTCTACTACCTTCGGATTGAAATACACCACAGGCAAATCAGCGTGTTTGAGCGAGCCTTTGTATTGGGGTAAAAAGTTCTTGTTCAAACTGCTGAAAGTATGCAACTCCAAACAAGCAATGAGTTTGCGTTCGGGATAAAGACTTTTAACGGCTTTGGTAGTAGCTTTTACTTTGGAAGGTGCGTGGGCAAAATCTTTGAAAATATGTGTTTTTTCGTTTTTGGCAAGCGTTTCCAAACGATTTGCCGCCCCTCTGAAGCTCTGAATAGCCTCATAAAATTTACTTTCGCTGATAAAAAGCCTTTCACAAACTGCCTTTGCTCCGCTGATATTTTTCATATTATGCTCACCAAAAACAAGCACAGGTATTTCTTTACCTTCTTTGGTAATCAGATAAGTTTGCCCGTTTTTTACCTTGTGGGGGTGTGTTTGGTAGGGAATGTTGGCAACATCGGGGCGTTCTTTTTCGCATAGGAAATTGCCCAAATAATCATCACTATCATAAATGATAGCTCCTCCTTTGGGTGTAGCGTCTGCAAATTTTTCAAATTGCCTTACATAGTCGTTTTCAGTTTCATAAATGTTGATATGGTCCCAAGCTACGCCACTTACCAAGCCGATATGGTGTTTGTAATAAGAAAATTTAGGTTTGGGAGCGGTGGGTCCTGCGGGGTATTCATCGCCTTCAATGATGATGAGCGGAGCATCTTCGGTGAGTTTGACGGTGTATTCAAAACCTTCTACCATTGCTCCCACCAGATAGTCAAAGTTGCGATGGTGATATTTGAGAACGTGCATTACCATTGCTGTAATGGTAGTTTTGCCGTGGCTACCTGCAATTACTACCCTATGTTTATCAATGCTATGCAAATACACATATTCGGCATACGAATAAATCGGAATTTCTAACTCACGAGCTTTGATGAGTTCGGGATTATCTTTGCGGGCGTGCATACCCACAATGATAGCCTCGAGAGAAGTATCAATTTTTTCGGGAAACCAACCCATTTCAGCAGGCAATAAGCCTGCTTTTTCTAAACGTGAGCGTGAAGGCTCATAAATTTCATCATCAGAACCTGTAATTTGGTAGCCTTGCTTCTGTAATGTAAGAGCCAAATTGTGCATTACACTACCGCCAATTGCTATGAAGTGTATTTTTTTGCTTTGCATTGAACTCAAATTTTTGGACAGCTTTACAAAATCTTGCAAATATACATAGCAAATTCAAGTTTTCGCTATGATTTGAATTTTTTTTTGTAAGCAAGCTAATTTCATTTTTTATTTCAAAGCGAATTTGTAATTTGGCAAACCAAAATATATGCTTATATGGGAATTTCAGAGCGTAAGCAAAGAGAAAAAGAGGCTATCAGGAATAAAATCTTGGAAACTGCCTATCAGATTTTCTTGGAAAAAGGCTACGATGGCACAAGTATCCGTACCATTTCCGATGCCATTGAATATAGCCCTGCTACTATTTATCTGTATTTCAAAGACAAAAACGATATTTTCATACAATTGCAAAACAAAGCCTTTGATTTGCTTTATGAAAAATTGGAGGCTACCAAAACAATTGTTCAGCCTTTTGAACGCTTGCTTGCCGTAGGAAAAGTGTATCTGAACTTTGCTTTTGATAATCCCCAATATTATGACCTAATGTTTATTGATAACGCACATTTGCAAGCCTTCAAAGATGAAAGCACCGCTTGGAAAAGAGGGCATCAGCTCTATAAAACCATAGAAGAAATTGTAGAAGCCTGCTTGGTTGCCAAGCAAATCAAGGGTGAAGACTACAAAGTAGTAGCTTTTGTCTTTTGGTCTTACATACACGGGCAGTGTGCTTTACTTATTCGTAAAAGATTGAATACCAGCGATAAGCAAACTCTAAAATATCTCATTAGTAGTTCTTTTGAATTTGTAACCAAATTGCTAAAAGCAGAATGAAAACGCCTATTGTAGCTCCGTCTATTTTGGCGGCAGATTTTGCCAATTTGCAAAAAGAAGTAGAAATGCTCAATGCCAGCCAAGCCGATTGGATACATCTGGATATTATGGACGGCTTGTTTGTACCCAATATTTCCTTTGGTATGCCTGTATGCAAAGCTATTCGTAAGTACGCTAAAAAGCCTCTGGATTACCACCTGATGATAGAGAAGCCCGAACGATACGTAAAAGAATTCAAAGATTTAGGGGCTTCGGTAATTTCGGTACATTTAGAGGCTTGTCCGCATCTGCATCGTAATATTCAGCAAATCAAGAGTTTGGGCTGTAAGGCAGGTGTAGCTATCAACCCGCACACAGCGGTAAGTTTGTTGGAGCCAATTATTCAAGAAATTGATTTGGTTTGTCTGATGTCGGTAAATCCGGGTTTTGGTGGGCAGATGTTTATTGAAAGCACTTTTGAAAAAGTAAAAGCCTTACGAAACCTTATTGATAGCAAAAAGGCTCATACCCTCATTGAAATTGATGGGGGAGTGAGCAGTGCCAATGCCAAAGAACTTGTTCAGGCAGGGGCAGATGTGCTGGTTGCGGGAAGTTTTGTATTCAATGCTACCAACCCTCATCAAGTTATTGAGGATTTGAAACGACTTGATTGAGCCTTACGGAAAAAGCATAAGGTTTTTTCTCAAAAAGTGGCTTGGTTTTTGCCCAAGTAGTGCGAAAAAGTTCGGAGTTACGATAATTTTCCAAATGTGCTTCACTTTCCCAATGGCTATAAGTGCAAAAAACATTTGGGAAATTAGCATCTTGCCATAATTCCAGATGCTTGCAACCTGCAAAGTGGCGGATAAGATGCTTAGAATTTTCAAAAACTTCTAAAAAATCTTGCACCTTATCTGCCTGAAAATACATTCTGACTATACGGATAAGCATAAAACTTGCAAAATCAGACTTTCAAACTCTCTGCTAACTCGCTTTTATAGGCTTGACGAGGTTTGAGGTTAAGAACTTGGAACATTTCTTGGTCTGAAACGTAATCGGGGTTAGGGGTAGTGAGCAGTTTGTCGCCTGCAAATATAGAGTTAGCCCCTGCCAAAAAGCATAAAGCCTGTTCTTCTACACTCATACGCACTCTGCCCGCTGAAAGGCGTACCATTGCTTTGGGCATTAGAATTCGGGCGGTGGCAATCATTCGTACCATTTCCCAAACCGAAACTTTGGGCTGATTTTCCAGAGGCGTACCAGCTACGGGTACAAGAGCATTTACAGGTACCGATTCGGGGTGTTGGGGCAAAGTGGAAAGCGTGTAAAGCATACTTATTCTATCCTCAACGCTTTCGCCCATTCCTATAATTCCACCTGAACATACCGATATTTTTGCTTTGTTGGCATTGGCAATTGTATTGAGGCGGTCTTGGTAGGTGCGTGTAGAAATAATTTCATCATAAAATTCTTCGCTGGTATCCAAATTGTGGTTGTAGGCATATAAACCTGCTTCTTTGAGTTTGAGAGCTTGCTCTTCGGTAAGCATACCCAAGGTACAGCATACTTCCAAACCCATTTGGGCTACTCCTTTTACCATTTCCAATACTTTATCAAAATCTCGGTTGTTGCGAACTTCACGCCAAGCCGCTCCCATACAAAAGCGTGTGCTACCTGCTTCTTTGGCTTCTAAGGCTTTTTGCAGTACGGTTTGCACGTCTAAAAGTTTTTCTACTTTTATATCGGTATGGTAGCGTGCCGCTTGTGGGCAATAGGCACAATCTTCGGGACAGCCCCCCGTTTTGATAGAAAGTAGAGTACAAACCTGCACTTCATTAGGCTCGTGATATTGCCTATGAATGGTTGCGGCTTGATAAATTAGGTCTAAAATGGGTTTATGATAAATGGCTGAAATTTCTTCTTTTGTCCAATCGTTACGTATCATTGTAGTAAGTTTTTTTAGGTAAAAAGCTAAATTTTACTTTATTTTGGGCAAGCAAATTGCTAATAGTTTTGCAAAAAAACAAATGGAAACTTCAAAAAAGCCTTTTTGGCGGCAAGTAGTGGTAGATAAGCCCTATTTTTGGGCGGTAGCTTTGTTGTTTTGGGTACTGGCAGGAATAAGTTTGCTATTGTTTTCTAAAAGTCAAATACATCTTACGCTCAATCGTTGGCATACAACTTTTGGGGACTGGCTTTTTCCTAAAATCACTTACTTGGGCGAGGCAAGTGTATATGTTGCAATGGGACTGATTTTTCTTTACAAACGGCATTTTCTTAAATTTGGGGCTATGCTCATTGCCGTTGCTTTGCACGTAGCCATTGTGCAGTTGCTTAAAAATTTTTTGTTTGAGGCACAGCCACGTCCTAAAAATTTTTTTGAGGGAATAGCCTCGCTAAACTTTGTAGAAGGGGTAGAGGTTCATTCTTATATGAGCTTTCCTTCGGGGCATACGGCTACGGCTTTCTCGGCTTTCGCCTTAGTAGCCTTTTTCCACAAACACCCTCTTTGGCAAATAATGGCAATACTTGCCGCAATATCCGTAGGCTTTTCAAGAATGTATCTTCAACAACATTTTTTGATAGATGTTTTTGTAGGCTCGTGGATTGGCACGATTTCTGCTCTTATTGCTTACAACTGGTTTAACATACAGAATAGAAAAACCTTACAAAAATTGTAAGGTCTTTCCCTAACCAAAATTATGAAAAAACAACTTCTGCAAAAGCTACGGCAATTTTTGCCGTAGCCTTTTACTTTATTAACGCAAAAAAATAAAAAATGTTGCAACAATTGTATAATTATTTTGAAAAAATCTAAATAAATTTTTTCAAAATCCTGAAAATCACATTTCTAACTCTTTACCTCTATTTTCAAGCATTTTTTTTCGGAGTTTCTTTTTGAGTTCCAAGCCCGAACTATCCGTGGGAGCTTTGATAGGGTTGGGTAAGGAGTTTGTTTTCTTTTGGCTGGCATCCATAGGTTTTCCCAAATTGTGAGTGCTTTCCCGATATACCAAGCTATCTACTACTACGGCATAAATTTTTTCAAACTCGGCAATGTTTTCAAGATAGTAGGCATAGCTTTGGTAATAAGTGGCGGAATCAATTTGGTGTTTTTGAAAAACTTTTCGCTCAAAAGCCTTATTGAGAAAGTAGGCAGAGTCGGGTGTGCTGACCAAATTAGGCACTTGCGATTCGGCTAAATGAATATCAATGAGAATTTGAATCATTTTATCAGGGGCAATAGGAGGCGGTAATTGTTTGGATTCGTTTTGGCAAGCAGTTATTCCCCAAAGCCACCCAAAAGCCACCAAAAACTTACTTCCTACACTTTTGCAAAAATTTATCAAAGAATTTTTCATAGCCCAAAGAATTATATCCAAATTTTGTCGCTAAATTAGCACATTGCCAAAACTTTGCCAACAATGCAAGAAATTTTAAGCAAACTTCGCAAATATGAAATTCAAATCCGAAAGGCTGTAAATACCTATATGCAAGGAGATTTTCATTCTATATTCAAGGGTTCGGGTTTGGAGTTTTCTGATGTACGCGATTATCTGTACGGAGATGATGTCCGCCGAATAGATTGGAACGTAAGTGCCAAAGGACAAGGGATTTTCGTAAAGGAATTTCAAGAAGAAAAAGAGCAAACGGTTTTTTTTGTACTTGATGTGAGTGCTTCACAAGAAATTGGTTTTCAGAAAAATAAAATAAGTTTGGCGTATGAAATTGCAGGGGTACTGGCACTTTCGGCGGCAAAAGAAAAAAACGATATAGGGCTGATTTGCTTTTCTAGCCAAAAAGAGCGTTATATGAAGCCTCAGAAAGGCGAAAAATATGCCTATGAAATGATTTTCAACCTTTTCAAGCTCAAACCACAATCTTCCCAAACCGACCTTGCTCAAATGATTATCTACACACTTCAAACCCTGAAACGCAAAAGTGTAGTTATTCTTATTTCTGATTTTATTGGTGAAAATTATGAACATCATCTCAAAGCCCTTGCTCAAAAACACGACCTTGTGATGCTTCATCTTTTTGATAAACAAGAAATTCGCTTGCCTGCTATGGGAATTATTCCTGTATGGGACAAAGAAAGCAAACGCACTATTTGGGTGAATACACACTCGCGAGCTTTTAAGGCTTTACAAAAACCTCGTTTTGAAGGTATTCAAGAAAAATTGCAAGAAATTGCCCTCAAAAACAATGCGAATTATCTTGCAATAAGCACCCAAGAGGACTTTGTACCCAAACTTTTGGAGCTTTTCAAAAAACGAAAACACAATCTGAAAAAGAGATACACCAAAACATTTTGAGCTTTAGGAGAGTTTGAAATGTAGAGCTATTTCATTCAAATAGTCGTCTTTCATAAAAATAATTATGCTGATAGCGATGATGTCGCTCAAAGCGACATCATCGCTTAACGTATAAAAGTCATTTTAATTTTGGCATAAACCAATGAAACACATTCTCATTACAGGAGGTACAGGATTGGTAGGGAAAAAACTTACTGAATTACTTTTATCCAAAGGCTATGCTGTTGCTTATTTGAGCCGAAAGAAAAAGCCCTTTCCTTCGGTGAAAGTGTATGAATGGAATATTTATCAGAAAACCATAGAAAAAGAAGCAATTACCGAAGCAGAAGCAATTATTCATTTGGCAGGGGCAGGCGTTGCCGATAAAACTTGGACAGAAAGCTATAAAAAAGAAATCTTAGAAAGCAGAGTACTTTCTACCCAATTACTCTATGAAACTTTGGAGCAAACGCAACATTCAGTAAAATCCTTTATTTCGGCTTCGGCGGTAGGTATTTATGGCTTTGATACAGGCGAGCAGTGGCTTGATGAAAATAGCCCCCACGGCAAGGACTTTTTGGCTGATGTTACAGAAAAATGGGAAACAGAAGTGCAAAAAATAGCTGATTTGGGTGTTAGAACAGCTATTTTACGCATAGGCATTGTGCTTGCCAAAGAGGGCGGGGCTTTGCCTAAACTCTTACAGCCTATTCGTTGGGGTTTGGGGGCGGCTTTGGGCAGTGGAAAGCAATATATGTCTTGGATACACATCAAAGACCTTGCTCAAATGTTTGTTTTTGCATTAGAAAATGAGCATTTGAAAGGGGTGTTCAATGCCGTAGGGAATAAGCCTTGTACGAATGCCGAACTTACCCAAGCCATAGCTCAAACTATTCATAAGCCTCTTTTCTTGCCTAATGTACCAAGTTTTGCTCTCAAGCTAATGGTAGGAGAAATGGCTCAAATGGTTTTGGGGGGCAATCGGGTTTCTAATGAAAAAATATTGCAGGCGGGCTTTCAATATCAGTTTCCCACCTTACAAGAAGCCTTGAAAGATTTGCTAATGCAGTGATCTAATCCGTAGAAGTATCTTTCAGGATATTGTGTCCCATTTTATCGCGTTTGGTTTCTAAATATTTTTGATTGTGGGGGTTAGGCTGAATTTCAATGGGTACGGTTTCAACAATTTCCAGACCGTAGCCCAAAAGTCCTGCTCTTTTTTTGGGATTGTTGGAAATGAGGCGAATTTTAGTAATGCCTAAATCTCGTAAGATTTGAGCTCCTACGCCGTAGTCGCGGGCATCCATCTGAAAGCCGAGAGCCAAATTGGCTTGTACGGTATCTAGCCCTTGCTCTTGCAGTTTGTAGGCTTTGAGTTTATTGATAATCCCTATGCCTCGTCCTTCTTGGTTCATATACAATACAACGCCTTTGCCAGCGGATTCAATCATTAGCATAGCAGTATGTAATTGCGGACCGCAGTCGCAACGACAAGAACCGAAAATATCACCTGTAATGCACGAGGAATGAACACGCACCAGCACGGGTTCATCTTTTTGCCAAGAACCTTTCACTAGAGCAAAGTGAATTTCATCGGTATCAATTTGGCGATAAGCCATCAAATCAAAATCTCCCCAAACCGAAGGAAGTTGTACGCCAATTTCACAATGAATGAGGCTATCGTATTTGAGGCGGTAGGCAATCAAATCGGCAATAGAAATGAGTTTTAAGCCAAATTTATCTGCAATTTTGCGAAGTTGGGGCAAGCGAGCCATTGAGCCATCTTCGTTCATTACTTCAATGAGTACGCCTGCGGGTTTGAAACCTGCCAAGCGAGCCAAATCCACAGAGGCTTCTGTATGTCCTGCACGGCGTAAAACACCGCCTTCACGGGCTTTCAGTGGGTTGATATGTCCGGGTCTGCCTAAATCTTCGGGTTTGGTGTTTTCATCTACCAGAGCCTTGATAGTTCGAGCTCTATCTTGTGCCGAAATACCCGTGGTATTGCCGTGCCCAAGCAAATCCACGGTTACTGTGAAAGCAGTTTTGTGTGGGTCTGTGTTTTGTCCTACCATCAGGTCTAATTTCAGCTCTTCGCATCTTTTTTCGGTGAGAGCTACGCACAAATAGCCGCGAGCCTCTTTGACCATAAAATTGACAATTTCAGGTGTAATGGCTTCGGCGGCACAAATAAAATCGCCTTCATTTTCACGATTTTCATCATCAACCACAATCACAACCTTGCCCTGGCGTAAATCTTCCAAAGCCGCTTCTATGCTATCCAAACGTATGTCCATAACTGATTTTTTAGGAAAACAATTTTAGAAGGCAAAAGTGTTCAAATTTTTTGAAATTCTGAAAAGGATTTTTTGTTTGATAAAAATTTCATAGTTTTGCATAGAAAAATTTCCAAAACACCATTAACCGAATTGATTTGCATTTTTTGCTTGAAAATTAAAATTTCAGGTTGATGAGGTGTTTTTTTGCTTTTCTTTGGTTAAACATTTTGCCTATCAGTATTTATGCCCAAGAAATTGAAAAATTGGGTGCTGATGATTTGAGTAAAAATACTGATTTGTTTGAGCAAATTGTAATTTCGGCAAGTCGTACTGAAAAAAAAGTAGCAGATTTACCTGTCAGTATCTTTGTAGTTACACAGGAACAAATCCAACGAAATGCCTATAAAAGTTTAGTAGATGTGCTGAAAGACGTTGTCGGAGTACGTATTTCAAAGGTAGGAAATGGGCAAGAGGGCGAAACTTTTCTTTTGCAAGGCTTACGAGGCAACTATTATGTCAAAATTCTTCTGAACGGCATACCACTCAACCCTACTACTACTTTGGGTATGCCTATTGCAGAGCAACTTCCAATTCAGCAGGCGGAGCGAATAGAAATTATATTTGGGGCGGCTTCTGCTATTTACGGAGCCGATGCCCTTGCGGGAGTTATCAATATTGTTACACAAAATCCCCAAGATAATACTTTTTTTCAAGCAGGTATTACGGCAGGACAATTTGGTTACAATCATTTTCATTTCTTGGCGGGTAGTAGCATAGAAGTTGGTAAAGAAAATCCTCAATCTTTACAATATACTTTGATGGGGAACTTTTCACAGCAAAATGACCTGAACTTACCACTAGATAGTCCCGTGTGGAATCCTCAAAACTATAACTCTGATTTTGCAAGTGGAATACCTATCTATACCCCCAATTATAGAGGTACAAATACAAGTCCTGAAATCAGAAATTTGCCCAGAATGAGCTATACGTATGGGGTAGATATTCGCTACAAAGATATAACGCTTTCTTTTACAGAAATGTATAGAAAAGACCATAGCTCTTTGGGGCAAAGCACGGCTTCTTATTTCTACTATGACCCCGAAACATTCTATGGAGAACGAATTAGAAGATATGCGGCGATTTATACCAAAAACTTTGATAAAATTTCTTTACTCACCAATATTTCTCTGCTAAATTATCGTTTGGATAAACAAAGTTCTTTTGCTTTGGTGTTTGAAGGTGGGGATAAAGGAAGGCAGTACAAATACGCCGCTTCTGATGATTTATTTGCTGAGCAACTTTTTACCTATCGTTGGAATGATAAGTTTGAAACTACTGCGGGGGTTTCTTATCAATTTTCGGGAAATTTGCCCAAAACAAACGACTTGCCTGTTCCTTTCAATCCGCAAAATTACCGACCTTTTGCAACAGAGGTGCCTGTTTCCGACACACTATTTGGTAAATTTGGTTACAACCCGATTGTTTTTTCCAATCTGGGGGCTTTTGTACAGGGCTATTACAACAATAGCAAATTTTCGGCAATCGTAGGGCTTCGTTACGATAAGCAATCCATTTACGGCGATAGCTTCAATCCTCGTTTGGCTTTGCTTTACAAGTTCAATGCTTTACATTCTTTGCAAATAGCGGTAGGCAGGGCTTTCAAAGCACCGACTACCAATAATAGCTACACTTCCATAGCGGTTCCTGTGGGGGGAACTAACATTTTATATTTAGGTATCCCTAACCCCGACTTGCAAGCAGAGCTATCTACTAACTTCAATATCAGTTGGCGTGGAAATTGGCAAAAAAAGTTTTATACCGAATTGAATTTTTTTCAGAATAATATAAAAGGTTTGATAGATGTTTTTCAAGTTCCGATAGATGCTTCACTGTATCCCAATGCGGTGAATTCTACTGCGTCTTCATATAGGAACAATCCTAATGCTTTTGCTTTAATTCGGGGTGTGCAGGCGGCTATTCGCTTCAAAGAAATAGGAAAAGCAAAAATGGCATCAGATTTGTTCCTTACCTACTCGCAAGGCGAAGAATTACTGCCTGTAAGTGAGGAAAAAATAAATACTTTTCGGGAAATGCCTACTTGGCTTATTCAATGGAATATCTCTTTCAAACCTACTGAAAAGTGGTATCTTATGTTTCGCAATGTGTTGGCAAGTAGCTGGTATTCGCGTGATATTGGTAGTAAAGCCGACTTTGAAAAGGCTGAAAATTTTATTAGAGGCTATCATACTTTGGATTTTATGACAAGCTATGCTTTACAAAAAAATTTTCAGGCATACTTGCAAATTCAGAATATTCTTGACGTAAGCTATGCGGGTATTAGTGCTTATGGTTCAGGAGATTTGCTCTACAATCCGCAACCCAAGCGAATGATTGTATTTGGCTTGAATTTTAATTTCAGATGAGCCGGTTAGTTTTATTATATTCTCTCTTCTTACTGCTTTTTGGCACTCATCTATCTATGGCACAAGTAGATAGCCTGTTATTTTTGGCTCGTAAGCACAAAGAAACCAAAGAATATGCGACTTCTTTTAAGTATTACTATCTGATTAGCAATATTTTAGAAAGAAAAAAAGATGACGAAAAATTATCCCAAACTTATGCTGAAATAGGATTTTTGCTGAATGAATGGCAAATTCACGAGAAAGCGGCAGAATATTTCCTCAAAGCCCTTGAAATCGCTCAAAAACAAGACAAATTGAAAGCAAAAACAGATTTTCTGCTGATAAAAGTTGCTAAAAGCTACGAAAATGCAGGAAACAATCCCAAAGCCATTTTATACTATGAAAGACTTTTAGAAACGCATAAGATAGCTAAAAATACTACGCAAGAGGTACAAGTTTTGGGCATTTTGGCAAATCTTTACAATCAGGAAGGTAAGTTTCAGAAAGCCTTAGAGCTAAACCAGAAAGCTCTTGAAAATTATGAGCGAAGTCAGGATAAAGAGGCACAAGCCATAACACTCAATAATTTAGGATTTGGTTACCAAAAATTGGGAAATACGCCACAGGCTATTAGCTATTTTGAAAAGGCTCTTGCTCTCAAAAAAGAATTAAAAATGGAGCAAAACCTTGAATACAGAACAATGCTTTCCAATTTGGCAGTTTTGTATCAGTCGCAGAAAGATTTTGAAAAATCTAAAATCTACCTCAAACAAATTGAGAGTATTCTTCTGCAAACGCCGAATATAGACGAAGCGGAAACGGCGGATTTTTATGACCTGATTGCTAAAACCTATTTTTATAGTGGAGATGCCGATAAGGCTCAAAAATATGCTCACAAAGCTATTGATTTTGGCGAAAAAAGTGGCAATTTGCAAGCGGTACAAAGCTCTTATCAGACGCTTTCGGCGGTTTATGCGAGCCGAAATCTTAATAAAAATGCTTTACAGGCTTACGAAATGCATAAAAAGTTTTCGGATAGCCTTTACAAAGTACGACTAACTTATCAAGAAAATTTGCTCAAAAAACGCAAAATCTCAGATGACATAGAAAGCGAAACGGAACTTTTGCAGGCTCAAAAAGACATTGAAAACTTGGATTTGAAAAATACTATCCTCAATGCTGAAAAGGAATCTCAAAAATATGAATTAGACAAGCAACAGAAAATTATTCAACTCGCAGAATTGGAGCAGGCTCGCTTGCGTGAGCAGGCTCGTGCTAATAGCTTGCTTTTAGAAAAGCAACGCAATGAAGCTATACTTCAAAAACAACAACTTGACCTTGCCCACACGGAAAACCTACTGAAAGAAGCTGAACTAAAAAATGCTAAAATCTATCAGGAAGCCCAAGAAGCTAAACGTAAAGAACAGGAAGCTAAATTTTTACGTGATAAACAGCAACGTGAGCAGGAATTGGAAAGAGAGCGTGAAGCTAAACTCAATCAGGCAAAGCTCTTTATCGCCATAGGGGTAGGTATTTCGGGCATTTTACTGCTTGCTCTTATCGGTTTTTGGGTAAAACAGCGAGATAATAAAAAGCTCAAAATCCAGCAAAATATCATTTTGCAAAATAATGAATTGCTCAAAAAACAACATTTAGAAATACTTGAAAAAAATGATGAACTCAATGCCGCCAATGAAGAATTAAGTGCCGCCGTGGAAACCATCAGCGAGCAAAAAGCCGAAATTGAGCATAAAAATGACGAAATATTGGCAAGTATCAACTACGCACAGCGTATTCAGGACTCAATGTTGCCCGATGAAAATATTTTCCGTGCCTATTTTGAAGAGAGTTTTATTTTGTATTTGCCACGTGATATTGTTTCGGGTGATTTTTACTGGTTGTATACCAATCAGCAATTTGTAATAGTGGCTGTAATGGATTGTACAGGACATGGCGTACCCGGTGCTTTTATGAGCCTTATTGGTAAAACAATGCTGGATAAAATTGTAGGTGAATTAGGCATTTATTCACCTGAAAAAATCTTGTTGGTATTGGATGATTTTGTAAAAAAGGCTATTGCATCGGATAAAAAATTAGTTGATGGAATGGATGGCGTGGTTTTTTGTATTGATAAAAAGCAAAAGAAATTACTTTTTGCAGGAGCAAAGAGCAGTATGCTACTTTTCAAGAATGACGAAATGATGGAACTCAAAGGCGATTATTTTCATATTGCAGGGGCTGAAAATAACGAAGAAGAAAAGACATTCTCGCTTCAATCCTTTGATTTAGACACACCTATTATGTTGTATGCTTATTCTGATGGATACCAAGACCAAATAGGTGGCGAAAGGAATAAAAAATTTATGACAAAAAAATACAAACAACTTCTCACTGATATTCACAAAAAGCCCTGTGCAGAGCAAAAAGAAATACTCAATTGTACTTTCAAAGAGTGGAAAGGATTGATGCAACAAACTGATGATGTACTGGTAATGGGACTGAAAATTAACCCTAAGACTTTCGCATAGAGCTAAACAGCAGTCCGCCCCCACCTGCTACCAAAACCAAAATACTCAAAAGGCTGAAAGCATCCATACTTGCCAGCGATACGTGTAGATTCATAATCACCCCTACAATCAAGAAACCTACTGAAAGAGTGGTTACAATCCAACCTACGGGACTTTTGGCATTGAAAAATAGCATTCCCACCCCCAAAATAAATCCTAAAAAAAGCACCCCTGCGGGTACACCTACATTACCATAACCAAAACGATAAGACATTGAAAAAGAATTGCTTACGTGAATAGATTTCAGCAAAATATAAATCCCTGCCGAAAACATTAGCAAACCTACAAAAAATCGGGAAACAGGCGACATAGACTTTGAGTTTCAAGATACCATTTTACAAATCTCGCAAAAAAAATAAAATCTCAAAATTTATTGAGGATTTTTGCTATCATTACAGAAAATTTCAGCCAATGAAATCATTTCAAAATTTGCTCGTCTTTGCTTTTTTGCTTGTATTTGCCTGCCAAAAAAAGGCGGAAAAAAAACAAACGGAAGATAACTCTCAAATTTCTTTGCCTTTCCGACAAGGTAAATTTTGGGGAATTGCCAATGAAAAAGGAGAAATCATTTCTAAACCCCAGTATGAGTATGTTTGTTTTTCTTATGGCGATACCAATCTGGACTATTTGGCTATTTTTGATAAAGGCAAATGGGGCGTAATAGATAAACGTGGTAAAATCATTTTACCAATACGATTTTGGAGAGTAAATATTTTACCCAAAGCCATTGTAGCAAGCGATACCCCTGATGATAAATTGGCTTTGTACGATTTGCAGGGCAATCTACTATTAGCCCCTGAATACGAGGATATTGGCTTAGTAAAGGCATATCAGCAGCAATGGCACAATCTTTTGCTTATTTCCAAAAATAAAAATTATGGCTTGTACAGCCTTGATGAGAAAAAGATAGTATTACGGGTAGAATACGAATTGCAAAGCATTTCAGTTTCCAACTCAGATGCAGAAGTGTTTGCTTTAGCCAAAAATGCTAAAATAGCTTTGTTTGATACCAAAGGCAAACAGGTTAGCGATTTCAAATATTTTGAGTATGGTGGGGGGACTATTGTAAGCGAGGGTTATGCCAAAGTGCAAAATGAGCAAGGTTTGTGGGGAGTTGTGGATAAAAATGGTATAGAGGTAGTTCCTTGCCGATATAAAAATTTAGGATTAAGTGTTTGCAATAAGATTATTCCATTTGAGGGAAACAATGGTCAATGGGGTTATTTGAATGTGAAAACAGGAAAGGAAATCACCCAACCCGAATACGATAGAGCCAGAAATTTTTCTGATGGATACGGAGAAGTTAGCAAAAATAAAAAAATAGGTTTTGTAGATACAACGGGCAAAATGGTAGTACCTTTAGAATATGAGGGGGCTTTGAATGTGCAAAAAGGCATTTGCTTTTTGATGAAAAACAATGAATGGTTGCCTATTCGTCTTGCCGATAACAAGCCTATCAACAAGGAAAAATATTTAGGTGGCAATTTTGATTTTCAGTATAACTATGGCTATGTTCAGTGCAAATCTGATGATGGTAGTTTTAGACAAGGAGTTATTGATATGAACGGAAATACTATTATCCCTTGCCAAAAGTTGGATTTTGGAATGTATATTTTCGCTCAAAATGCTGTATTGCAAAAAGAAAAGGATAATTTTATAGTTTTTTCATTGCCTTCGGGAAAAGAAATCGTACAATCGGCACAAATGCCCATTATTGAAAAAGATTTTATGGTAGTGTTCCCAAAAGGCAGGTGCCTAATTTTAGATCTGTTAGGAAAGAAAATAGCGGAATTTCCTGCCCAATCTGCCAGCATAGAGCAGGGGTACATTTTGCTATACAAAATGAGTAAAGCCGAAAGTGATGAGGATTTGGGACCCAACCTTGATGAAAGTGGTAATGTAGTTACAAATCTCAAATCACTTTCGGAGCGATATGTACCCGAAACGCAAAAGATAATAGGTTTTATCAGCAAAGAAGGCAGGCAATTCTGGAAAGACTAATGAGCTTTATGTGCGACCTCTCCGATGCTTTTTTGCAAGTATTCAACAAAGTTTTTCAGGGCTTTTTCAAGCAAAAAATAACCTTGTTCAAAATCTTTCATAGAGCCATAGTAGGGGTCGGGTACTTCCAGATTTTTCCCTTCCCAATCGCGTATAAGGTGCAATTGGGCTTTGCTATGCGAAACCTGACTTTGTAGATTTTGTAAATGCTGTAAATTAGATTTATCAGCGGCTAAAATGTAGTCAAACTCCTTGAAATCTTCTTTCCGTACCTGTCTGGCTCTATGGGTGAGGATAATTCCGTTTTTTTCAGCTACTTGGCAAGTTCGGTAGTCGGGTAATTCGCCAATATGATAAGATGATGTACCTGCCGAATCTACAAAAATTTTGTCCTGTAACCCTGCATCCTCTATGAGTTTTTGGAAAATTCCTTCGGCAAGCGGAGAGCGGCAAATATTGCCCAAGCAAACAAACAACACTTTTTTCATTACACTATTCGGTTATTTTCATCAGGAAAAATCATAGTAGGTTTGAACTTTTTGGCTTCCTCAAAAGGCATCAGGGCATAAGCAATAATAATAATGATATCGCCTACTTGCACTTTGCGTGCCGCAGGACCATTCAGGCAAATTACTCCTGAATTGCGTTCGCCCCTGATAACATAAGTTTCCAGCCTTTCGCCATTGTTGATATTAACAATTTGAACTTTTTCGCCTTCAATGATATTCGCCGCCTCCATTAGGGCTTCATCAATCGTGATGCTTCCTACATAATGCAGTTCGGCTTGGGTTACGCGTACGCGATGAATTTTTGATTTGAAAACTTCTATCCACATAAAAAGAGCTATCGGACACTAAAAACAAGATTGCTTGAAAAATTTTTGCAAAGTTAGGAATTTTCTAAATACTGAAAATTGAAATTCGGCGTTTTGTTCGCCTGCGTACAAAATTTGTCCGATTTCGGACAAATTTTAACTTCTTATTCCCAGCGTTCCAAAAATTTTTTCCTAAAAAAACGCCTTTTCTACGGAAATATTGCAGTTTTTGCGGGTTTGGCACAGAAAATTTTAACTTTTGGAATGATTTTTTCCATTAGATATGCCAAAAGGTGCTTGGTTCAAAATCAAATTTGGTAAAGATATGAAAAATCCAGTATTGACCGACGGTGTTTTACTCGCTTCTTATGCGAAAAATAATGATGAAAGAGCCTTCAACAAGCTATGGTCTAAACATAAAAGTAAAATTTACGCCACTATCTACAACATTGTGAAAGAAAAGAACTTGGCAGAAGATTTATTGCAAGATACCTTTATGAAAATTATTCGCAATGTACAAGAAGGCAATTATAGCGAAGAAGGAAAATTTTTGCCTTGGGCTTGCCGCATTGCTCACAATCTTGCGATAGATTATTTCCGTAGGTCTAAAAAAGCTACGATGGTAGAAGTAGAAGATAGAAAAGAAATTTGTAACCATCTAAATTTTGCCGAAGACTCTGCCGAAAAGTTGAAAATTAGAGATGAAGTAAATGAAAAGCTAGCAAAACTCATAGAAACTCTGCCCGAAAACCAAAGAGAGGTACTAATGATGAGGCACTATGGCGAAATGAGTTTTCAGGAAATAGCCGATAAAACTCGTGTGAGTATCAATACTGCTTTGGGGCGTATGCGTTATGCACTTATCAACCTACGCAAGCAAGCAGAAAAGTACAATCTCAATTTTGCCGACTACGTGAATGCGTATTGTTAGGTAACTAAATTTTACAATATGCAAGAAGCCTTCGCTTTGGGCGAAGGCTTTGCTATTTTATTCAGTTTCTACTTCCACTCCCAATCTTGCAGTATATTTTTCGGGTGTAAGACGTTTTTTAAGTGTTTTTTCCAACCCTCTATGAATTGGCATAAAGGCAAGAGCTACAAGCACATTGGCGGCAAGTGTAAATAGAGGAAAGCCATTGGTATATTGCGAAATAAAAGGGTCTAAAAATACCAAGACAAACTCAAAGAAAATAAGTAAGATGAAAAAGGTGATATTTTCCACTGCCGAAGTGGGCATAGTGCGGCGTAGAAAGCCAATTACAATCAGAAAGGCACTTACAAGGGCAATGAAAATGGCAGAATATTGCAGATTGTTTTGTCTTTCACGTTCTTTGGCTTCGCGTTCTGCCTGAATTTCACGCTCACGTTGTTCTTGGGCGAGTTGTCGCTCAAGTTCTAATTTCCCTTCCAAGCGAGAAAATTCTTTTTGCATATCTTCGCTCAACACTTCTTTTTGGTGCTGAATAAGTTTCACACCCCAAGCATTTGCCTCTTTGAAGTTACCAAGTTCTAAGTAGTTCTTTTTCAAATCTTCGGCGGCATCGCGTAAAACGTGCTTTGCTCCAATTTCTTTGGCAAGTTCGTACCCTTTAATATGAAACTCGCAAGCTTTGGCGTATTGCTTTTGGGCTTCGTGCCAATCGCCAATACTGCTGTACCCTACAGCCAAAGTAAGTTTATCGCCAATTTCTTCTGCCATTCGGATAGCATCTTCCAGATGTTTTTTTGCAGTAGGATAGTTTTTGAGAGCTGTATAAACTTCACCAATCGCTCTCAAACTTTCAGGCAAATGTACATCGTCTTGAATATTTTTTCTTATTTCCAAAGCCTTCTGGTTGAGCTTGAGGCTTTCTTCAAAGTTGCCCTCATTGGTGGCAAGAGCCGCAAGGTTGAATAGCACGGTAGCGTGTTGTTCGGCATAGTCTTCGTTTTTTTCGGCTACTGCCAGAGCTTTCTGAAAGTAATCGCGAGCTTTATCGTAATCTTTGAGTTGGTCATACACTACCCCTATGTTGATGTTGGAGGAGATAATGCCCGCCTCATCTCCTAATTTTTCTTTTATTACCACCGATTCTGAATGTCTTTTGATAGAACTGAGGTAATCTCCTTGCTTGAAGTAGTAAATACCAAGATTGTTCAAACAGCTTGCAATTCCCTTTTGGCTATCAATTTTGCGATTAAGCTCCAAAGATTTTTCCATATACGCAATGGCATCTTTGTAGTTGGCTTTCAAATCTTCTACAACGCCCATAATTTGCAGGGCATTGGCTTCGCCTTTGATGTTTTTTAGCTCTTTGGCAAGTGCTTCGGCTTGCTTGGCGTAATCAAAGGATTTGCTTAAATCTTTTTTGCTATACATACGCCCAAGTTGTACAAGCGTAGAAAGGCGATTGGTATCTTTGGTATTTTGGCTTTTCAGCACATTTTCCAAACTATCCAATTTTTTATCTTGTGCCAAAATGGAATGGGAAATCAAGACAATAACAACATAAATTCCCAAGTTGCAGAGAAATCTCATAATTTTAATTTTTAAGGTGAGACAAAGACTTATACTCTCAATTTTTAGAAAAAAGCTTAAAAGTTGGAAAACTATCAGAAGCTAAATATTTTTAATTGGTTACAACAGAAATGTATAAGTCTATTGAGTAAGAGAAGCAAATCAATAGCTACTCAAATTTACAACAAATGTAAGAAAAAAAATTTTTTGAACAAAAAACTTGTTTGATTTTTTTGAGCTAACCATTTTTCACAATTTACCCAAAAGCCTGCTAATGTAAATAATTTGCGAACTTCTTTGCCCAAAGTCCTAAAAAACTTTACCTTTGCGGTTCTAATGGCAAACTTATGCGTTATTTTAAGTTTATTTTGATAGCTTTATTGGTGCTAATCATAGACCAAAGCTCCAAACTTTGGGTATATGCAAATATGCACCTTGGCGAGGAATTTGTTCTTTTCAACGTTACAGGCTTGAAATGGCTTAAAATTCACTATACCTTAAATCCCGGAATGGCTTTTGGCATACTTTTGCCACCTCCTTATGGCAAAATTGTGCTTTCAGCTTTTAGAATTATTGCAGTGGTGGCTCTTTCTATCTATCTCAAACGTCAGATAGATAGGCAGGTTCATTGGGGTTTGCAGGTTTCTATGACGCTCATCATTGCAGGAGCATTGGGTAATGTACTAGATAGTATGTTTTATGGTATTTTTCTTAAAAATAATCTTCCCGCAGATGCCCCTTTTGCCTTTTTGCACGGACAAGTAATAGATATGATTTTCACCGATTTCTGGCAGGGAATTTTACCCGAATGGATACCTCTGCTGGGAGGCACATACTTTGCTTTTCCTATTTTTAATATAGCCGATAGCTCTATTTTTGTGGGAGTAGTGAGTATTATTTTATTTCAGAAAAAATTTTTCCCAAAGTCCGAAAGCTCCCCAGAAACATTACAGACAGAAACTTCCGCTGAAAATATATCAGGATTACAATGATTTTCAGGATTTTCAAGATGAGGGGGTAAAAATTTTTTAGATGTAAATTTGTTGAATGTAAGAATACAGAAACTTCTGCCGAAAATGTACTAGGATTGCAATGATTTTCGGGATTTGCAAGATGAGGTTGTAAAAGTGTTTTTTTTTGGTGTAAATTTTCTTAAAAACAAAAAACCTGCCTTGTGAGCAGGTTAGTAACATAGGTTCAGGTGTGTTTAACTGTGCAAAGTCTGAAACATATCTATATCGGTATTCTTGAAGTATTGATACAACTTTACGATAATAGCCAATGCTACGGCAATTTCAGCGGCGGCAATCACGATTACAAAAAGTGAAAATAGCTGTCCTTGCAAGTTTTCGTACAAATAGCTGAAAGCAAGTAGGTTCAAATTGGAAGCATTGAGCATCAGTTCTATGCCTACCAATACCATAATAGCATTTTTTCGGCTCAGAGCTACAAAAAGCCCTGCTACAAACATCACAATTCCAATCATTAAATACATTTGTGTTTCCATAGCTTTTCTTACATTTACGTTTCAAAAATAGTTTATTCCAAATAATTTTACAATTAGTTTTTGACGAAAGCGGTTTTTCATTTGACCAAAAGCTCTTTTCTCTCTATGAATACTCCTTTGGTTTCGGTAGTTGCTTTAAGCTACAATCACGCTCCTTTTATAGAAATGGCTTTACAATCTTTATGGAAACAAAGTTTTCAGTATTGGGAAGTAATTGTTGTTGATGATGCCAGCTCGGATAATAGCCCTGAAATTATCCGCCAATTCCTTTCGCAAAATCCTTGCCAAAAAGTAAAAGCCTGCATTTTCCACGAAAAAAATCAAGGGAATTGCGTTTCTTTCAACCAAGCACTCGCACTCGCAGAGGGTAAATATGTTGTAGATTTTGCCCTTGATGATGTAATGCTTCCCCGCAGATTAGAACAGCAAGTAAATTTTTTTGAAAAACAATCTACCCAAGTAGGCTTGATTTTCAGCAATGCCCAAATCATTGACGAAAAAGGTAAACTTTTGAAACATCACTATCCTGTTGATACGCAGGGCAAAGCCAAAGTAAAAGTTCCGAAAGAAAATTTTTTCAGAGCAGTCTTAGAAAAATATTTCATTTGTCCGCCTACAATGATGTTTCGTAAAAGCATGTTGGAAGATTTGGGTGGCTATGACGAAAGTTTGGCTTACGAAGATTTTGATATATGGGTACGAGCTTCACAAAATTATGATTTTGCTTATCTTGATGAAGTAACTACACTTTACCGCAAACATCAAAATTCGCTTTCGCAAAGGTTTTATCAGAAAAGACAAAATATTTTACTGAAATCTACATTAAAAGTATTGGAAAAGGCATATACCTATTGCAAAACCGAAGCGGATTTTCGGGCACTGGCTCGTAATGCACACTACCACTTACGGCAATGCTATTTTAGCGAAAATTTTGAACTTGTAGAGCAATATGCTAACTTTTTGAAAAACAAAAATTTACTTGGGTACAAAAATTGCTTTACAACAACTATTCTGTATCTTGCAGAAAAGAAAGTCAATCTTTCTTGGCTGTACCAAATGTATTATCGTTTTCGTTATGCGTAAAGTTTTACTTTTCATTGCTTTCCTGTCTATTTTTCAAGCCTTTGCTCAAGAGGAGGAGGCAGAGGAGTATTCCAGTATCAGGAAGGTTACTTTTGGGCTTGTGGCATCGCAAGATTTTTATTATTCTCAGCTCGCAAGACGCACAATGTATGGCTTGGCTTTTCAATATTTTGTTGGCAGAAAAGTAAGTTTGAACAATCGTTTGATGTTTGGGGTCAATCCTGATAAAAAGTTAATGCTACATTATGGTTTAGGTGGCTTGATGACACACGCTGTTGTGCAGGGTGGAGGCGGATTTGTGCTTATTTCAGGCAATATTGTTCAAGATATTTTGGGGCTTGTCATTTTACCTATTATCATTCCCGAAGGCGTACAACTTCATTTCGGGGGAAAATATAACAAAATTAGCCCCTATATTTACCCTGCTTCTTTTGAATATCGTCCCGATATTTTGGATAAAAACGAACTCAAAGCACTTTTGGAAGCAGGTATTCAGTTTCGTTTTAGTAACAAAAAACACCTTGTCATTGCTCCCAGTATAGCTTGGAAATTTCGCTATGGAGATGCAATGCAAGCCTTTAATGTAGGTTTGATGATTGGATTTGAGTAGAAAAGCAATTTGAAATTTAATTGCTTTCAGCAACTTCTTCGCTTTTGCTTACATTTTTGGCGTTATCGCTTTCGTAGCGTTTAGTTCCTTCCATTGAAATAGCGTTCTTTTCCAAAGTAATTTTCACGCCTTTATCAATTTCCAGCACAATGGTATCTTTGCTTACTTCTGCAATTTTGCCGTGAATACCCCCAATCGTAACAATTTTATCGCCACGTTTTACTGTATCACGAAATTTCATCTGCTCTTTTTGGCGTTTTTGTTGGGGGCGTATCATAAAGAAATAAAACACCGCAAAAATACCTATCATAAAAACAAGGCTCATTGCCGAGCTACCGCCTTGTGAGCCTGTTTGCGATTGTAAAAATAAGGTTTCTAACATAGTATTTGGGTAATGAGTACAGAGTATTGAGTAGTAAGTATTTAGTACAGAGTATTGAAAAGAATTTTATTGCTTCACGGGACCTTTCATTTGGCTCAAATCTTGCACTTGCGGATTTTTACCTTTTACTTTTCCTTTCAAGTAAAGCACGGTAGTAGTCGGTTCGGTATTGGCTGTAATGGTGATAGTTTTATTCACTTCACCGGGTCTGCCGTTGCTATCAAACTCTGCAATAATTTCGCCAGAACCACCGGGAGCTACGGGGTCTTTGGAATAAGTAGGCACCGTACAGCCGCAAGAAGGTTTAGCATCTTGAATAATAAGCGGATTCTTGCCGTCATTGGTGAATTTGAAAGCATATTTTACTTTTTCACCTTCATTTACTTCCCCAAAGTCGTATTCTGTAACTGCAAACTTGATAGAGGCTTTGGGTTGCTCTTGGCTGTTGCTTGTGTTTTGTGGGTTTGTAGCAGTTGCATTGGGTTGGCTATTGCCATTTTCTTGGTTTTTAGTGTTTTTTTCACAAGAAAAAAAGCCAAGAGAGGTAGCCAGCATTACACTTAATACAACTTTTTTCATAAAGATTTTAACGATTTTTGTAAAAAGACGTGCAAAATTAAAAAAAATTGCCTTTGCAAACAACTTTTTTTCGCTAATTTCGTTCCTTCAAATACTTGGGGTTTGAAATGATTTGAAAATAATGAAATTTATCATTGTTCCAAACGTTTATACTCCTAAAAAAACAAATTCTGTGAAAATTGTACTATCTGCTTTTTTCGTTATTTTTTGTAGTTTTTCGTTACTTGCTCAAAAGCAATTTACCTATCAGTTGCAGGCTGTCAGAGCAAAAGGAAGTATTGAGTTAGATGGCAGGTTGAATGAAGATACTTGGCTTCAAAGCCCTAAGATTACCAACTTTTTTCAAAATTTCCCTTACGATACATCTTTTGCCAAACTGCAAACCGAAGTTTTTACTGCTTTTGATAAAAACTTCTTTTACGTTGCGGCGGTCTGCTATCAGCCCAAAGGCACGTATGTAGTTACTTCTTTGCGTAGAGATTTTGGCAAAGATGATAACGATTATTTTGCTGTTTTCATAGATACTTTTCAAGATAAAACCAACGGCTTTGCGTTCTTGGTAAGCCCTTACAACGTACAATACGAAGGACTTATCTCTGATGGAGGGGTATTCAGTATTAGTGCCGATTGGGATAATAAATGGTATTCGGAAGTGAGGCAGTATGAAGATAAGTGGATTGTAGAAATGGCTATACCTCTCAAAACTTTACGTTACAAAAAAAATGCTGGTGAATGGAATATCAATTTTGCTCGCAGTAGCCGTGTAGAAAACGAAATTTCTACGTGGGTGCCTGTGGGTAGAAATTTCAGAATAACCAATCTGGGTTTTGTAGGAAAGCTCAAATTTGAAGAGCCTTTGCCTGCCCCAGGAGCGAATGTGGCGGTTATTCCTTATGTTACGGGCAATATTAGCGAAAATTATGTTACACAAAACAAAAAAATAGGAGCAAATGCGGGGGCAGATGCCAAAATTGCTGTTAGCCCTTCACTCAATTTAGACCTTACACTCAATCCTGATTTTTCGCAGGTAGAAGTAGATAGACAGGTAACTAATTTAGATAGATTTGAAATCTTTTTCCCTGAACGCAGGCAGTTTTTCCTTGAAAATGCTGATTTATTTGCTCGTTTCGGATTTAGTCGTATCCGTCCGTTTTTTTCTCGCCGTATTGGCATTGGCTTTGATACTATTTCTAAAACCATAGTACAAAACCCTATTTTGTATGGGGCAAGATTGAGCGGTAAGACCAACGAGTATTGGCGTATTGGTCTTTTGAATATGCAAACCGCCAACCAAAAAGATAGAGGAATTTATGGCGATAATTTCACCGTGGCGGCAGTACAGAGAACCGTATTCAAACGCTCAAACATTGCAGGTATTTTTGTAAATCGCCAACGTACTGCCGATACCCTCTCGGATTTTTCCTTCAATAACCAAAACTTCAATCGTTTGGTAGGGATAGATTACAATATTCTTTCAGTAGATAACCGATGGAATGGCAAAATTTTTTATCATCAGCAAATTAGTCCTAATCCGCAGAAAGAACAATTTGCTCACGCCGCTTATATCAACTATACTACGCCTAATTGGAGCATAGCTTGGAATCACGAGTATGTAGGCAAAAATTATCAAATCAATGATATAGGCTTTGTGCCTCGCAACGACTTGTACCGCTTTGAACCGCTTGCTACACGCAATTTTTTCCCAAAAGGGAAATGGAGTAAAAAAATTGCACGTATTCAATTTACACAATACAACAATTTCTATTGGGATACGCAGTGGCAACTCAATGATAGGAACAATTCTATTTCGGGCAATATTCTTTTCCAAAATACTGCTTTTTTCTCTACATCTTTTCGCAATACTTATACTCGTTTATTTTTCCCTTTTGACCCCACCAATACAGGAGGCAATCGTTTGCCTACGGGTTCGGAATTTACCAACAATTATTTTGATGTATTTTATCGTTCCGATAGACGCAAACTCTTGGTGTATAGTTTTGCTTTTGAGGGGGGAGAGTATTACAATGGCAAACAGCTGGCTCCTTATGCTTCTATTACCTATCGCTTTCAGCCTTTCGGACAAATCGGCTTAGAGGCAGACTATCGCCATATTCGTTTGCCTGAAGGCTACAATTCTGCTGATTTGGTACTGCTCAACTTGCGTACAGATGTTTCTTTTACTACGAATCTTTTTCTTACCATTTTTCTACAATACAATACCCAAACCGAAAATGTAAATCTGAATGGGCGTTTGCAATGGCGTTTTGCCCCTGTTTCAGACGTGTTTTTGGTTTATACCGATAACTACTTACCACAAGATTTTTCTATAAAAAGCCGTTTTGTAGTGCTGAAAGCTACTTATTGGCTCAACTTGTAAAAAGGTGTAATTTTTAGGTTCAAAAAAATTTGCTTCTTGGGAGAAGTTTTATTTACAATATTTTTGCCAAATACTATTGTCTAAAATCCTATTTCTTGCCTCCTGTATCTAATTTCTAATAGCCTCAAGCTATCAAAAAAACTACCCTTGCCTGCGATTTTTGGCAAGTTCTTTCAACTGATTTACATTAAAATACTCTCTGATAGGTCTGCGGAAGCCCAATTTGCGAGCGAGTTTTTCAAGATATTCGCTATTTTGCAAATAGGTGCGAACTTTCTTTTCCAGTGGTACCAGCGAAACTGCCAAAAGAATATTCATTATGAGTTTGAAAATAAACACGCCCCCTACAAAATTATCAATCACTGGCTCTAAAAGCAAAATGATAAACTCAAACACCGTGATAATAGCTACTAATGTAATTACTGATGCTACTCGCGATTCTGCCCCTCTTTGATTGTAGATAACCGCCGCTAAAAGTAATCCCATCATCACTCCAATTTGTATAAGGTAAAACCACCAAGTTTGCCAAAAAGGAGCTTTCACAAGAAACGAAAAACTATACACATTACTTACTACACCCATAGCATTCCGAGAGCGTACTTGTAGCTCATATTTCCCATTCGGAAGGAAAGGAAACTCAATCAGAGATTGGTTTCGCCATTCCGACCACTCGTCGTTATCGTCAAGACCGCTCAAGCGGTACTGAATTTGTGTATTTTCTTCACCAATAAAAAAGGGCGAAGCAACTCTGATACTTACTTTTTGCCCTTCGTTATCGCTTTGAATAATAGCATTTTCCAAACTCAAAAGGCTGTCATTGCCTTCAATTTGTCTGACAAAAAGATTAGACTCTTTTACTTCTTTTTTGGCTTCCAAAGCATTTATCCAAAAAACTCCTGAAGCTGTAGCTACCCAAAGATGTCCATTTTCATCTTGAAAAACATCTTGCACTTCGCTAAGTACCGAAAGAAAGCGAATAGCAGGATTGGCTTGTGAAACATTTAACTCTTGCCAATTTTGCTCTTGCAAAGCCCAAATCTGCTTATTATGACCCAAAAATAAATTAACTTCTCCTAATTTGAGTGAGCCATACTTTTCAGAAGGAAAGAACAGGTCAAATGCAAAATTTGTTTTTTCCAAAACGATTTTATTGGAAAAGAAAACAAGTTGTTTTTGCACAACACGCGAGTACATACGCATATTGCTGTTTTTTTCCAATGTGTAAGTTGCTTTTATTTTTGTAGGAATACCTATTTGGGAAAGTTCAAGTTTCCATATTTTACCTTGCCCCGCTAGCCAGAGATGTTTTTCGTACTGCGAGCAGTTGAATATGAAACCTTGCAAGCCGCTTATCCATTGCGGTTCAGACCAGCTATCCCCATTTTTAAGCAGGTAGAAAAATCCTTTGCTACTACATACATATAATACGTTGGGATTAGTTTCAGAAACTTCCAAATATTGAATAGTTTTGTCTTCTAAAATACTTTTGGCTACTCCAAAGGTAACTTCATATAGTCCTGTGCCTGTAAGAGCGAGTAAGTGTCCTTGAAAATCAATAAGTTGTTTACACTTACTCTCAATGCCCGAAATTTTACGAAAATTGAAGGGGATTTGCTCTAAAAGAAAATTGCTATAATTATAGTCATATACGTTTGCTTCTACCACAACAGTAACTACTTTTGTTTCTGTCTTGGGCTTTTCGTCCTTTTTCTGAATAGAAATTTGGGGTAAAAGACTTTTTAAGCCTTTCTTCTTTTTTTGTTTAGCTCTTTGGCGGGCTTGTTCCCAAGCTAAAATTTGCATTTGACGTTGTTTTTCTTGGGCTACTTGCCCCGAAACGTCATCTTTGTTGCTTCGGCTCAAATAGAATAGACCCGCATTTGTACCTACGTAAAGCAAATCTTTTTGCTTAAAAATAGTAGTGGGTTTGCCTTCAAGAGTCGGATAATGTGAAAAACTATACACAGGCAGATGTGTAGAAACTTTGGAAATGCCTTCGGTATGGCAAAGCCAAATATCTTTTTGATTATCTACAAAAACAGCGGAGATTTCGTTATCTGCAAGTCCCGTTTCTTGGTTAATGATGTAGCGAATACTTCTATCTTGCTTGTTTAGAATGAGCGTACCTCCTGCAAGTGTAGAAATCACCCATTCATTTTCGGAAAGTTGGGTGATTTTTTCTAAAAGGTTTTCGCTTAGATAGTTGCTTGCAAAATTGGAATACGTATCAAAGGTTTTGCCATCAAAAATCCAGAGAAGGTTATCATCACAGGCAAGCAAAAGGCGGTTTTTATCAAGAGAAACAAAGTTTTGAATGTATTTTTCGGCAAAATCGTTACGTATAGGGGTAAGATTTTTGCCGCTGAGCTTACAAAGCCCTTTTTCGGCTATATTCAGAAAAATCTCACCATTCAGTAAGCACCAGCCTTGCATTTCGCCATTTTCTTGCAAGTAAAGTGTTTCTAAACTTGTGCCGTTCCACTTACAGAGAGCTTTATCGCTGTAAAAATATACCTGCTTTTCTTGAACAAAAATACTTTTGAAAGTACCCAGTTCTTTTTCAAAATCCTGATTAGCGATAGGCTCAAAT